>DATLZF010000491.1:0-11070 GCA_035574135.1 Candidatus Methylomirabilota bacterium | reverse complement strand
GCGGCGTCGGCGGCGTTGCCACCGGCCAGCAAGATGCGCAGGCCCGCCTGGGCCGCCAGTGGCTGGCTCGCGGCGACCATGCCGCGCGTGCTCATCACCACCGAGCGGCGCGAGGGGTAGCGCTCGCCGGTAATGTGGAAGGGAAACTCGGTGTTGCTCATCGCTGGCATTCCTTTGGGGTGAGTGAGATGGCATAGCTATCACCAACCGCTTGGCTGGTGATCTGGCAGAGGATGATAGCCTCGCCCATTAGCGTCGCCACCACTAAGGCCGGGCGCTTTTTCGCGACCTCAAGTCCGAAAACGGAAACGGCGCAACGACGACATCGCCCTTTACAAATGCGCCCATGCGGCATCCTCTTTCTGGACGATCCCAATCACGCCGCAACACCGCTTCAGAGGCCAACATCGTCGCACGCGCATCCGTGTCGGCCGCCAGCAAGAGATCGGCCCGATCAGGCTCGAGTAAGTACGAGACAAAATCAGACACAACGATTAACTTTTCGGGCGGCAAGTGCCGCAGGCGCTCATCAATCTCGGCAATCGTTACGGGTGGCGTCGGCGCGCCTCCTTTGCAGCAGATGATACGGCCTATTGCTCAGTAGCAAGCCGCATGATACCACATCTGGCACCGTGACCAGCGGGTGTTAAGATGAGGAAGATCTGATGGACTGCCGCCGAATGGAGCGCGAGCTACGCTGCACCCCCGCCGCTCGCGCCGCCTCGGCCGCGGTGATCTCGCCGCCTCGTCTGACGACTGCGCAGTGTGTCATCGTGCTGGTCTGACTGTCCAGGGGGCAGTATAGGCTTTCCAAGACAAATCTTTGCCTGCCAGTGCCGAGCGCAATCCCTAGCCCTCGTACTGCTATCTATACCGTCTGCTACAGCTCACTTCCACCGGACGGGCACCGACGCTTGGTCGCAACCGGACAGTTTCATTTCAGCCTGCCGAGGGCACCAGCGGGCCACCCGGTGGACTGTCCAGACACCGGCGGATGGTTTCGAGCAGTTCGCGCGGGGCAGCAGGTTTCTGGATGAAGTTCTGCCCAGGCTGCAGGGCAAGCTCCCGCCCCGCGATCTCGGCGCTGTAGCCGCTGGTGAAAACGACCCGCAGTGTGGGATGGGTTGCCTGCAAGCGGGCCGCCAGTTCGCGCCCGCTGATGCCTCCGGGCATCACGATGTCGGTGAACAGGAGATCGATTTCGCCGCGATGTCGCTCCCCGATCGCCAGCGCCTCGACACCGTTGGCGGCTTCCAAGACCCGGTAGCCGGCGCCCTCCAGCACGCGACGGGTCAGCGTGCGGACGCCTGGATCGTCCTCGACCAGGAGAATCGTTTCCGTGCCGCCGCGCGGCGCAGGCTGCGTCGAGGCGGCTGCCCCGGAGGCTGCGGCCTCGACCGCTGGGAGGAACACTTGAAAGGTCGTGCCCTGGCCGACGGCGCTCTCGACGGCGATCCAACCGCCATGTTGCTTGACGATGCCGAAGACGGTGGCGAGTCCCAGTCCCGTGCCCTTGCCCGGTTCTTTCGTGGTGAAGAACGGCTCGAAAATGCGGCCAAGGTCTTCCGGCGCAATGCCGCAGCCGGTGTCGGAGACGCGGAGGCAAACATAGCGTCCGGCCGAAGCGTCGGGCGTCAGGGCGGCTTCCGCCGCGGTGACATCCTTCGCGCAGGTTTCAATGACCAGCCTCCCCCCTTTGGGCATCGCGTCGCGGGCGTTGACCACCAGGTTTAGCAGCAACTGGTCGAGCATGCCCGCGTCGGCACGGGTCAGCAGCGGGCGCGGGTGGAGGTTGAGTTGGAGGTGCACGTCTTCGCCGATGATGCGCTGGAGCATCCTGGCGAGGCTGGTGACGACGTCGTTCAGGTCCAGATCGCGCGGCTGCATCACCTGTTTGCGGCTGAACAGGAGCAACTGCCGGGTAAGGTTGGCGCCGCGTTCGGCGGCGGCGCGGATTTGTTGCAGGCCGTCGTGAACTTCCTCGGACACGTCTTCGGCCATCCCGATCAATTCGGCCTGCATCAAGATCGCGGCAAGGATGTTGTTGAAGTCGTGTGCCACGCCGCCGGCCAGTAGGCCGATGGCTTCCATTTTTTGCGACAGGCGGAGTTGTTCCTCGAGCTGGCGGCGCTCGGTGATGTCCCGAGCCACGCCGACGATCCGCACGACGTCGCCCGACTCGTTCCGCACCGGAAACGCCACATCGCGAATCCACCGCACTGCGCCATCGGGCCGCAGGATGCGATACGTTTCGTCGTAGCCGCCGCTCGTTTGCTGCGTTTCCGCTGCCAGCCGCACGCGCTCGCGGTCGTCGGGATGAATCGCCTCCAGCCAGGGGCACGCGGACTCATACAGGCTGGCGCAGGTGCGTCCCCAGATTTTTTCGTAGGCCGGGCTGACGTAGAGCACACGGTTCTTGGCCGGATCGGCGACCCAGAAGACTTCCTCGATGGTTTCGGCAATTTCGCGGAAGCGCGCCTCGCTCTCGCGCAGCGCGGATTCAGCCTGGCGGCGTTCCCAGCCCTCCACCGCCAGCGAGACCAGATTGGCCATCGCCACCGCAAAGGTCTTTTCATCTGCCGTCCAGGGGCGGAGCGAGCCAGCGTGCTCGTGGCACAACACACCGCTCAATTGGCCGCCAGTGTGGATGGGCACGTCCAGCACGGACTGGATGCCCAGCGGACGGAGGTAATCTTCGGCAAGCTCGCTGGTACGCGGGTCGCGGATGGCGTCGTCCGCGGCGAGCACCTCCACCTCCGCCAGCGCGCGAAAGTAGGCCGGGTGGGTAGCTGCCGTCAGCACCGCACCGGCGGAATGGCGCTGGGTTGCCGCCTCGAAGAGGTCCACGCACTCAATGGCGGAATGTTCCCGGTTGAAGCGCCAGATGCCGACCCTGGCGACGTCCAGCGTCCGCGCGGCGGTTTCGGTGATACGCCGCAACGCGGCCAGCAGGTCGAGACCTTCGATCGCGCCCTGGCTGGTCAGCTCGATCAACGCGGCGCGTTGGCGGGCCAGGCGCTCCTCTCCCGCGCGCCGTTCTGTTTCGCGCTGGCTATTCTCCAACGCGAAGCCGATGTCCGCCGCCAGTTCATCCAGCAGCCGCAGCTCCTCGGCGTCGAAGAACTCCGCGTCGCTGGCATAAAGGTTGAACGTTCCAACGGGCTGGCCGGCGACCGTCACGGGCAACGCCACCATCGCCCGGTAACCGCGTTCCAGGGCCGCCGCGCGCCACGCCGCGGCCAGCGGATCGCGCGCGATGTCGTTGCACACGGCGTGGCGTCCGGTCTCCAGGGCGCGGTCCGTGAAGGCGCAACCCTGTTGCGGGTCGCCGAAAAGGTGGTCGAGGATGGCCAGTGTATCGGGAGTTGCCCCCGCTTGGGCGACCAGTTTCAGCAGCTCGCCCGCCGACGCGCGCAGCCCGATCCAGGCTAGCTTGAATCCGCCGTTGTCCACGGCGATGCGGCAGGCGCGTTCGAGGATGGCCTGGGGATCGCGTTCGCGCACGATCAACTGGTTGATCTGGCTGAGCATCTCGTAGGTGCGGTTCAACCGGCGGAGGCGCTCCTCCGCGCGTTTGCGCTCGGTGATGTCCTGCACCGTGCCCGCTATGTGGGTGGGTCGGCCCGTGTCATCGCACATCAGTTCGCCCTGACCGCTCATCCAACGCGTGGTACCATCGGGCCGAATGATCCGAAACTCCAGTTCGCCCGGATGCTCCCGGGCCACGCACGCCGCGATCCACGCCTGCATCGCCGGACGATCGTCCGCATGGATCAAGTTGAGAAACGCCTCCGTCGTCAGTGTGATGGTGTCGGGCGGGACACCGAAAAGGCGATACGTCTCGTCAGACCACCTGTGCTGGCCAGTCAGGTCGAGCACCCAACTGCCGATGTGCGCGATGCGCTGCGATTCCGCCAGGAGATGTTCGCTCTCGCGCAACGCCATCTCCGCCCGCTTGCGCTCGGTGATGTCGCGTGTGACACCGAGCAGCGCCGTGACTGCGCCTGCCGGATCGCGCAACGGGGTCGCGTGGGTCTCCAGCCACCGGCGTTCGCCCTTGAGATTGATGATCTCGAACTCGAGCGCGCCAGGCTGGCCGGCGAACACGCCTTCCACCAGCCGCCGAAAGGCCTCGCGATGCTCCGCGACGACGAGCGGATAAACGCATTGGCCGGCGACTTGCTCGAACGAATCGGCGGCAAGAATCCGCAGTCCAGCGGGGTTTATGTCCAAGAGCGAGCCGTCGGCCGCCAGCAGCTTCACGCACTCCGGCTCGGTATCCAGGATGGCGCGGAGACGGGTCTCACTCGCGTGCAGCGCGGCGGTGCGTTCAGCCACACGCCGCTCCAGTTCCGCAGAGAGGCGGCGGGCGTTGAGCAGGTTTTCGACCCGCGCCTGTAGTTCCACCTTCTGGATGGGGCTGAAGATCAACTCGTCCACGGTCTGCCACAGATGGCGCGTGGCCATGCCCACGTCCTGACGGGACACCACCAACAGAAAGGGCAGGAAATGCGGCTGCTCGGCGGCGCGGCGCGCCCGCACCCGCTCCCAGAGCCGGTCCAGCGCCGGGCCGTCCACCACGCACAGGTCGAAGGCGAGGTCCAGCGTGTCATCCGCTCCGGTGGCGATGATCTCGTGGCGCGCGCCCAGGGCTTCCGCCAGCAGGCGGCGGTTGGCGGCGTGGTCGAGATGCAGGAGGATGCGGCTCTTGACCGGTGAGGAGCGCATGGTCAGGTCTCGTTCATCAGGTTGCGAAGCAAGCCGAGCAATTCCCGCGTCGCCAGCGGCTTCACCAGCACGCCGCGCGCGCCGTGGGCCAGGCTCTCGCGCTGGAGAGCCGCGCTGTGCCGGGGCGAGAGCACCAGCAGCGGAATGCCCCGGTCGCGCAGCCGCTCGCAGCGTTCCCAGATGCTGCGGTCGAAGCCGCTGATGTCCACCAGCGCCAGGCCCACCGGCGCGGATTCGCCAAGGGCGGCGTCGAATTCCTCGATGGTCACAATGCAGCGGGTGGCGATGCCTTGGTTACCGAGGAACTGCGCCAGCAACTCGAGGTTGTGCGGGTTGTGGTCCACCGCCAGGATCACCGGTGAATGGGGCATGCCTCACTCCTTCGTCTCGTCCGGGTTCACCCACTCCGGCGTGCCCAGCAAAATACCGCGCAGGCCCGTGAGCGGGCGGCCCACCTTGATGCCCTCGCGCGTGATCTCGAACTCGCGCAATGTCTTCTCGAAGTTGCTCAGGCGTTTCTTGAGCACGCCGACGGCCTTGCGCAACTCGCCGTTGATCTCCAGAAAACGCAGGAACACCACGTTGTCGGCCAGGTAGCTGATGCCCAGATCAGACACGCGGAAGTTGCCCATCATCTCGTGGATCTCCGTGATGAGGATCACCACCAGGCCCATGTTCTGGAGATACTTGGCGAGCGCGTGCAAGTGCGCGATCAGGTCTTCGCCGCGCATCGAGAGCTCGTAGCCGGCGGTGCTGTCGATCATCACCACCCGCGTGTTGTTCTGCTCGACCTCCGCGCGCACCGACCAGGCGAACTCGTCGGGCGTAAGCTGGATCAGCTCGACCTTCGTCACCGACAGCGTGCCTTTCTGAATCATCGTGCGCGCCGGAATGCCGATGCCGTCGCAGCGCGCGAGCATGATTTCCACCTCTTCCTCGAAGGTATAGACGACCGAGCGTTCGCCGCGATCGGCGGCTTCTTTCATGAACTGGAGGCCCAGCGTGGTCTTGCCTACGCCGCTCGGCCCGGTGACGATCGTCACCGTGCCACGCTCCAGCCCACCGTTCAACAGCTCGTCGAGCTCGGGCACGCCGGACGGGATCACTTCCTGCTTGAACTCGCGTCGGACGTTGGGCACGATGCGGGGAAAGACCTCCACGCCTTTGGCCGTGATCCGCATGGTGTGTTGGCCGGCGGCGAAGTCCGAGCCGCGGAATTTGCTCACTGCGATCGTGCGCCCGTACGGGCCGTGCCGCAGATCGAGCACGCCGTCGCTCATGAATTGCAGGTCATCGTCGGGCGATTCCGCGCTGCCCTCGGAGGTGAACAACACGGTCGCGCCCTGGTCCACCAGCAGCCGCAGGAAGGAGAGCACCTGTTTGCGGAACTGATAGAGATCGCTCGCGAGGTAACGGAACTGGGTCATCGGATCGAGGAACACGCGGCGCGGTTTGAGCGCGGCGAGGGTGTCCACGATCTTCTTCGTCGTCGGCTCGCGCTCGACTTCGGCGGGCGAGAAGATGTCGTAGGTCTCGGCCTTGGCGAAGAACTCGGACGTGGGGCTGAGATCGAGGAAGGCGACGCCCTCGAGGTCGAAGCCCATAGCGGCGGCGTTCTTGCGGATGTGGTCTTCCGGTTCTTCGAGGGTGATGAACAGCGCCGGCTCGCCGTGAGCCGCGCCGTGGGTGAGGAAGTGCAGGCCGAGGGTGGTCTTGCCCGCACCTGGCCCGCCGCGGACGAGGTAGGCGCGCCCCGGCAGGAAGCCGCCGTGGAGAATCTCATCCAGGCCGGCGATGCCGACGGAGAGACGCTGGAGAGAGGGTTCGCTTTGCATTGCATCACCTTGGTTTCTTTTGTCAGGACACGGCGCAGATGATCCGAACCAGCCAGCCGCACCATGTCAGGTTACGGCGGCCATTCCGCCCTGGGTCGTCTGCCTCCGTGAGACTGCGTTGCTCCGCCAACGCGTCGAGTGTCTCCCGCGTCCCGCCCTCGGAACCGCCGTCCAGTGAACGGAGGAGAGACAGCATCAGCGATTGAAAGTCCGGGATCGTCATGTGACTTTCTCTCCGATGCTAAACCCCTCCTCAGACGCCGGATGCGTTCCATAGATCAGGACGACGTTCGAGTGCATCTGACCCGCAATTCCGGCGGGGCGGCTGCAACGGGTGTTGGGCGTGGCGACGCGGGGAGGAATATGGCGTTGCACTGCCTGGAAAGAGCATGCGTATGGGTGAGCATGGCTGTACGCAGCTGGCACGACGGGGCGCGCGCCACTGGCATCGAGCCGACTGGCCGGCACCGGCGCCGCGCCCAACGGTGGAGTTCAGGCACGGCGCCGCTACGCCACCTGCACTTACACTTTCGTGCAGCATGAGCAATGCTACCTGCACAAATTTGACCGACGTCGGCGGCGTTGCCGGGAACGATGTGTTGGGCTGTACGTTCGATTCCATCCGACGAAAGCCTGGCGTGCTTCTTCACCTTCCACTTCGAATCTGTGCCACATGCCTACGGCACAATCGCGATGGCAAAGCCGCCCCAAGCGCGCTTTCCTCCTTGCTCATTCCCTGCGATGCGCAGCGTAACGAGTGAGAGCCCACACGACTGGAGCAATTCAGCCAGGCGTTCACCAACCGGTGGCGTACTATCAATGCCAAACTTCAACGGTTCGCCACCAGCTTGAAGTAATGTTCGCACCAACCGCAGGTAGAGTGACGGTGACTCAAGCACTTCAGTTGTGATAAAGTCGAAGGCGATCACACTCCCCGACGCCAGGCTAGCGATCTTACCCAGAGTATCCTTCACGGCGGCGCGTTCAAGATAGGGTGTAACGCCCTCCCACAGAAACAGGGTCGGTTTGTCGGTGTCGAAACCGGCTGCCACCAGACGGTTGAGCCAATCTTCTCGCCCAAAGTTGGCGGCGACAAACGTTACGCTCGTCGGGTCAATCCCGGCTTTCTGCAATGCCTGTTGCTTGATCGTCAATACCTCAGGTGTATCAACTTCAAAGGAGCGGACGTGCACTTCTTCAGGCATGCGGAATGCGCGGGTGTCGAAGCCTGCACCGAGTATGACGAATTGAGCGACGTCAGATGCATACTGATCAACAACGGCATCATAGAATGTTTGCCGGGCAGCGGCCTGGTTTTGAAGCGAAACAGCACCCACAAATGGGTATCGGAAGGTCGGCGGCACGTAGCCGCTGAGACGAGCGGCGAGCAGCATCGGGCCAAAGACGAGCCAAACAGCGAGCGGCGAGACACCGGGTAACACCATAAGCAGTCGAGACGCTGGCTCGTCGCGCCGTGTGCCGAGGTGGTGCTGCACCCAGCGTGCCGATAGGGGTCCCTGGGCAGTGGCAGAAATTCCTGAGCGACGCCGCAGAAGCAGCCGGCTCATCCAGAGAACGTAGCCAAGCAGGCTGACAGGTAAAAATAGAATGGTAAGTAGATAAAAGATGAGAGCGGCGAGCGTTGTGTGCAACGGATCACCCCTTCGTATCGATTATAAGCTCCTGGTATCTTCATCAACATATGGGAGTCTAAACAGTGTAGCATAAGGGTGGAGAACTACAAGGGATCTGGACACTGTGGCACAGAACGAGCAACGTGCTGCCCAACGGATTGGGCTTCAGCGGCGGCGCGCCGCTAGATCGGGAAGGCCCTCAAGCTGATTCCAAGTTTCAAAATCGCCGCGATCTTGCTCGGCGCAAAGCGCCGTCCGCTGCAAGCCCTTGTTGGGCGCGGGCGGGCTCATGCTTTACAGGGGTAGTGCGCGTGGATCACCATACACGTTGCTGGTGATCTGGCACAGAATCCAATCGTCCCGACCGACATCGGCCAGGACGATCGCCGGGCGCAACTTGGCCTGCGATAAATCGGAAAAGGGAGACGGCACTAAGACTACGGCGCCGGCTGGAGGTGTGACCAGGCGGCATCCTCCTCTGGGCGATTCCAACCCTCGGCCAACGCCACTTCACTGAGGAGGGTCACCTCGTCGATAGGTCAGAGGTGCTCCTCTGATCGTCACGAGCACATGTCGGCCGGTCGGCAAAGGAACCGTTTCGAGGAGACGAATATTGCCGGGTTCATCGACGATAGCTTCCAGCGTGCGATGCATAAGCGGCCTCCCCTCCGGTGATTGTTCTGCCGTATATTGTACACGATGTTCCAGGGTTGAGGAAGAGACAGAAACTACTGACCACAAGTGGATATAAGTATTATGCTGATAGCTTGAAAGTATACTCCATGTCAATAATATTTTGCAGACTTCGGTATCGTTGGAGTTGATCTGATCGGCCTCTGAAATGCAGCATGGATTGATGGCCCGCGCCCCAACGGATTGCGCGTCATCCGCGCCGCCGTGAGCAGCGAGATGACGGTCGAGCGCATCTGGATGCGAAAACCGCCCCGATCTCTCGCCGCGCTGCGGCGTCGGGTGCACGCGCGGGTTGGGCGGCAACTGGTTGTACGCTCTGGAACACTTGTGTCGCTCCTACCAGACATACGGGATGAGCCGATATTTCACCTTCACCATATACTCGCCATATCCTGGCAGTTCTGCTCGCAGCGTGCGTTCCTCCTGCAGCGCTCGAACGACTATGGCGACGGCAAGGATCAGCACCAAGACGAGCCCATACCACGAACCGAGCAAGAGCGTTGTACCGACCAGGAACATGAGCGCCGTGGCATACATCGGATGGCGTATATAGCGATATGGTCCCGTGGACACCACCTTCTGGCCACGATCGGTCTGGACCCGGACGGCGGGTGAGAGATACGCGTTTTCCCGAAAGATCAGGAAAAAGAGATAGAACGAACTCAGCAGCACAATCGCTCCCAGCACCTGGAGCCAGGATGCCATCTGAGACCAGTGAAACCGAACCGCATCCAAGGGCATCACGACCAGCCAAGCAAGGAAGAGCAGGTTCGCTAGCGCGTAAAACAGCTTGTCCCAGGCTTTTTGATCGGGTTTGCCGATGCCGGTCATACGCTCGATGAGCAAGTCTGGGTTGTGCTTGAGCAACCAGAGACTGAGAGCGACAACGAAGCCAAAGAACAGAAGGAGAAAAGCCCATCCTGCAGGCCAGGCAACCGTCCCCGCCGCCAGGAACAGGGCGAGAGCAAAGACCACAAACATGCCGACGATTTGGAGCGTGAGCAGTCCTCGATTGACCAGCATCGGACGCCTCCTTCAATGATGTGGAAGCGCAAACAAGCACGATCGCTGAGAGCGTAGATGGCTTGATACTTGCCTTGAGCAGTATTCTGGCATACGTAGCTGGTAGGGCTTCGATGGTTACCGCCCAACGCCCTGCCGTTCAGCGGCGCCGCAAAGCGGCATCCGGTGCACGCGCGAGTTCGCCGAAAATCTCATCTCCGACCATCCTGATTGCCTCCGCGACGACAGCCGGAAGGCATCGCCTGGTGGCTTCGGAGAGCGAAACCCACTCGTACCGGTCATGCTCGTCGTCCCCCAAGACGATCGCGACGGAAGGATCAACCTCAGCGCGATAGTAGGGCCACTCTGGAGGGCCGTGCTCGGTCCGTGTGACCTGGATAGACAGACCCACCTCCTCAAGCAGCTCCCGTTGTATGCACGCCTCGATCGATTCCCCGGGTAGTCGAGCGCCAGCAGGTGGGGTCCAAGCCCAGTCGCCAGCGTAGTCGGGCCCGTGATGAGCGCGGTGCAAAAGCAGAACCTCAGGGCCGTCGTCGCCGCGCCGATAGATGACGACTGCAACACCGAATGGAGGATCAGGCGAGATCGGTTTGCCATCCCAGGTACGGTCCATGGCCAAGGCTCGTAAGTTCCGCCCGTCTCACGGTCAGCGTTCAGCCGCCAGCCGAAAGGGATCACAGGCATAGATCGGGAAGACGTTTTTGCCGCATCTGGATGCCAAAATCGCCCTGATTCGGCCGGTCGGCTGGGCCGCAACCGCGAATTAGCGCATCAGGAAGCGCAGAAGTTGGGGTGTTAGTCCGTCTCTAGCGGCTTCAGGCGTTTTTCAACCCCTTCGAGTGACAAACGTCCTTCTTCCTTGCGGCGTTCCGTTAGGAGCTGCATAAACCTCTCGCTCTGGCCGAGCTGCGCTACTTCGCGCTCGAACTCGTCAGCCGCTTCGAGCAAATATTCTTGTCCGTCGTGTGCGACTACCAAGACCGAGTCCGAATCGGCGGCCTATAAGAGTTCTTCGATTGTGAGCTGTTGTTTGCGTAGGTCAAGCGTGATCATAGGGCGACCTTCCTTCCACGGATGAAGAGATCGTTATGCTCCTTATAGCCAATGGCGAGCATGTCCACGTTGGGGTCCAGGATGTCATAGAAGATCCGGTAGTT
>DATLZF010000490.1:0-9411 GCA_035574135.1 Candidatus Methylomirabilota bacterium | reverse complement strand
GCCGCCTTGTCGTCCCGCCGGCAACCGCTCATCAAGGCCGAACGGCTTGACCTGCGTGAGATCAAGCGGCTTGGAGGGCCGCGCCGGGGTGCGAGATGGGCTAACGCCGAAGAATGGGATTGCTCCAAGCCCATGTGTTGTGCTTCACTCTGCCGCGAAGTTAAAGGCTCGAGAGGAATCTCCATGAAAACATGTCGTGTTTATACTTCTGTCATTCTTACCCACCTGATTGGGGCTACGATTTTTCCTACCCTCGCCACCGCACAGGCAAGCGGAGGTCAGGGATCGGTTGTAGGTGACTTGGTGGCCTGGGGTGGCAACGCCCACGGTCAAGCTAGTGTTCCAGCCGCGGCCGAGGGACCTGTGAAATCGATTGCTGGAGGAGGTGGCCACACCCTCGTGGTCAAAGCCGACGGCACGGTGGTCGCATGGGGAGACGGCGGCCGCGGACAAACCATTGTGCCGGCGGCGGCAGCAAGCGGCGTCGCCAAGGTCGCGGCGGGTTTCTCTCATTCCGTGGCCCTGAGGGATGACGGCACAGTCGTAATCTGGGGCAATGACGGGCAAGGCGGGATACAGACCATAACAAGTGGTCCTGGTTTCCGGGCCGTGGCCGCCGGATATCATCACACGCTCGGCTTGAGGGACGATGGAACGGTCGTGGGGTGGGGGAACAACGCTCACGGACAGGCTGTGGCGCCACTCGGTTTGGCGAACGTGGTGGGGATTGCGGCCGGTCACAACCACAGTATCGCGGTTCGAGCGGACGGTTCGGTGGTTGCGTGGGGCAACAATGCGTCTGGCCAGGTGTCCGTGCCCTCTGACGCGACGAATGTGATTGCGGTAGCCGCCGGGTGGAACCATAGCGTGGCCCTGCGACGAGACGGGACGGTGATTCGCTGGGGAGGGTTGGGCGGCGCAGGGTCGGCGCCCGTGCCGGCCGGACTTGAGGGGGTGGCCGCGATCGCGGCGAATGGAGATGGAACCATGGCATTACGATCCAACGGCACCGTGGTTGCATGGGGCAATGCGGCCGCAGTCCCCGAAGGACTGTCCAACGTAGTCGCGATCGCGATGGGCGTTTCCCATGGGCTGGCGTTGGTGGATTCAGATTTTGGAACATGCACGCCCCATAAAGCGCGGGCCGTGGCCGAGGTGGTAAATGGATTTGTCGTTGGGGCGGTCATTACCGACAGCGGTTGCGGATACACGAACGCCCCGCTCGTGCTGATTCAAGGCGGAGGCGGCAGTGGCGCCACGGCTCAGGCCGTCATTTCGAACGGGCGGGTGACGGAGATCGTCATCATCAATCCAGGCAGGGGCTATGGTGGAGTGCCGCGAGTTGAGATTGCCTCGCCGCCATTTGTCCCGCGTCTCGGCATTGAGGTGAGTCAGGTGAAAGTGATTCAGAACGTGGTCCTGGGACGGAAGTATGCACTCGACGCATCTCACGACGGCCGGGCGTGGACAGAGGTTCTGCCACCATTCGTTGCGAACAGCGAAAGCATCACCAATGAGTTCGACGCGGACCTGACCGGCCGCTTCTTCCGTTTGCGAGAGACTCCGTGACGGAGGCCCGATCGGACCGATCTCCCGGAACCCGGACCAATGCTATCGCCGCCTACCGAATAACCCAGGGACGCAGGCGCTGCCGAATGCGCCGCCAAAACTGCTCCCTTGAATTCAGCGGCCGCCCGTCCACAGGCAAGGGTGCCAGGGACGCTATCGGTGGGATCGCAGTCAGCCCCTTTGCCTCGGCCATGCACGTCGCATTGTGGTAGATCATGACTCCATCGAGATGCTCCACCGTGGGCCAGCCACGCTGCTTCTGCCTTAGATGAGGCCGGTAGTTGTACTGGCACGGCAGAATTCGCAACCGGTCGTAATACTTGGTCTGGATGACCTCGTTGATGCAGTGCTGGTCGTCGGCCACGGTGCGGAAGTGCGAGCGGCCGCGCTCGACGATCTCGCGCCGGATGTCCCGGCTCCCGGGCACGTTCCAGAAGAAGACCCCGCCGTTGAGGAAGTTCGCCGTGTAGCCCTGGCCCAGCACGTAGCGCGCGCCCATGTGCTCCACGCACGCCGCCACGTCGCAGCCGCCCAGCAGCCTCTCGAACGGCGGCAGCTTCCGCAGGCACAGCACGTCGTAGCTGTCCACCACGAGCGCGAATTGCACGTCGAGCCGGTCGATCAATTCGAGGCGCCGAAAGTAGATCTCCCGCAGCGGATGCGAAAAGTCCGACACGGGCGTCACCAAATGGTAGGTAATGCCGGGCAGCCGCCGCTTCGGCAGCTCATGGCCGACGATGAAGGCGTGCAGGGGCACACCTTCGTTCATGGCGAAGCTGGTAAAGGTGTAATCCAGGTGCTCGGTGGAATGACCGAAGGCGACGGTGACAATGGCACTGTTCACAGGGGTGTTCCGGGTTGGGCGTGGGCGCCCTGAAAGCGGGTGACCACGCCGGGCACAAAAACCGCGCCGATGCCGTCACCCGGCCACCAGTGGTCGCGCGGTTGGTCCTGAAAGTAAAGGAAGCTGCGCCCCAGACGGCGGGCAAACTCGCGCAGCTTTGGGGATTGTTGCGAGTTGTCGCTCAACACCAGCGACCCGGCATGCAGCCGCGGTTCAATGGCGAGAAACTCGGCCCATTCGTACTCGGGCCGGTGGTCGCTGTCGTGCAGGAACAGGTCCACCGGCTCCGGAAACTGCTTCAGCGTCTCGACCGAATCGCCCAGCAAGATCCGGCAGTGCGACTTGTAGGGTTCCACCAGCAGGTGCCCGCAATCCGGCACGATGTCGGTGGCAAAGACGGTGCCCGGGCAACCTTCCTGCGCGTTGCGCCGGATCGCGGCGGCCAGGGTCACGGTCCCCAGGCCCCGGTCCACGCCCGTTTCGACGATGACGCGGGGCTTTGTGGCGCGCACCAGTGCGTACCAGCCGAGGCGCCGGCCGTAACGCGGCTCGACATCGCAATTATGCCGGTCGCGACTGCGGCGCGTGGCCTCACGCAGCCGCGCATCAAGCTCGGCGTCCTGCTCCAGCTCACGCATGTAGGCTTCGATCTCCTCAACCGGGTGACCGGAGACCAGTGCAATGTAACTGGCCAGGTAACTCCGGTTGAGGTCGGTGAGGTGGTAGCTGTGGTTGTAGTACTCCCTCGAGCGGAAAGCCCATCGCACCATCTGCCCCGCCTGGCGGAGGCAGTGAGTCAACGCCCAACCGAGCCGGAACGGAATGAGCACGATCCGACCGACGGCGGTGAATTTGAAGAAGTGGCGGAGGGACAAGGTCGGGCCAGGGACTCAGGGTTTCTGCACCGGACGGAAACACTTCCGGTTCCACAAGGAAAGGTTTTTGTAGGTGAGGAAACCAATGCGCAACACGTGCAACAACCGGGCCAGGCCGGGCCAGGTGCGGGCCAGCCAGGGACGCCTGGGGGCGTAGGGGTTCAGACGCGGATTGGTCACGGTGGCGGCACGGCCGCCCTGATTCTCCGTCCAGCGCGGCGTGTAATCGCTCTGTTGCGGCATCCGCGCGAAGATCGGCATGACACGCACACGGCGGGCCTGCACGAGCATCTGCAACGGGTACCAGGTGATGGCCTCGACGCGCGAGCGAATTTTCTCGGGATCGCGGACCTCGAACCACCGTCCGTAGGGACCGACGCGATGCACGATCAGCCGCTCGACCTCGAAGCCATGCTCCGGACTGAGGGCGCGGAAGAACAACTCGGGGCTGAACTGGTAAAACCCGTGGCCACACCAGTTGTTGGCGCATTGATGCAGCATCAACCGCCCGCCGAGACGCACCATTTCCATGCAGTTCTTGAGGGCCACCGGGAAGTTGAAGACGTGTTCGAGGGTGCCGCCGTCATACACGAGATCAAACCGCTCATTCAACTCGGGACCGATGGGCTGGTTCAAATCATGGATGAACTCCGCCCCCTCGAAGTCGGAGAAGTCCATGGCGCTGACCCGCGTGGCGCCGAGGGCTCGGAACACCGGTTCGCCGAACAACACCTTGGCATCGGCCTCGAACGCGCCGGCCGGGAAGCCGTGGCGCCGCAGCACCTCAACCATCTTCGCGGGATACACGTTGAGGTCCTGCCGGCCCAGAGTGAGCACCTCGCCGAAGTCGATTCCGCTCCGGCGGGCGGCGATCAGGAACTGCACGGCATTGATGTCCAGGCCCATGAGCTTGTGCGTCAGGCAGTGGTTGAAGCGGCACCCTTCCTGGCTTCAATCAACAGCAGATGTCCCCGCCGATACAAATACTTTTCCAACCTCAGGCCGAGCCAGTCGGGAATCGGCATCAGCCCCAGCGACGAGGCCCGCACTTCGGCAAACCCGACGCGCTCGAACAACTCCTGCGCCTGCAACACGGTCAGCGCGCGCACGTGCCCCGTAACGCCGGCAAACGCCGGATCGGTTATGGGCACCCCTTCCGGCACGTGCTCGCCATAATGCAAGCCCAGCGGATTGCCGAGATACCAGCCGCAACAGCGCATGAGCGTGAAGGGCGTATAGCCGAGCATCATCGCGCCGAGATTGAGAAAACTGCTGAGGTTCTCCGAAGTGATCAACGCCGTACCGCCGGGTTTGAGCACGCGCAGCATTTCCTGGGCGAAGAGCCGGGTGTTGTGCAGGTGCTCAATGACCTGCGCGCAATGCACCACGTCGAAGGTGTTGTCCGCGTAAGGCCAGACCCCGTTCAAGTCCACCGCCTGCACCTGCAGACCACGCGCCTCCGCCCGGGCTTTGAGAGCTGGCGCCGCTTCGATGCCGCAGAAGAGCGCCGGTTTATAGTCAAGGTACTTGAAGAGAAACGCCCCGTCGGCGCAACCCACGTCCAAGAGCGCGGTCGGACGCAGCCCGGCCACCCGGCGGCCGCTCCAGTCGTTGCACCGCTGGCAACTGCGCTCGTAGCTGGCCCTGACCATCCGTTGCAGCCACCGGACGATCATAGCGGGGGCCGGTCTGTGCCCGGCGCCGGCCTCGTTCCATGCCCATGCATGGATGGAATTTAGGAAAGCCCGCGATGGCGTGTCGAGCGTGCTTTGAACTCGGGGCCTGCCCACAGCCACCAAGACGGGCCGGTGTTTGGCGCCGGACGGGCGCGGCCCGCACCGGGCCGCACGCCGAGGCCGACGCCTCAGCCCCCGGCGCTGCAACCCGTGGATGATGGTGCGAGGCGTGGGCAGGCAGCCTCCGGGGGTGCTGGCGCCGCAGCCCGGCCTAATTTTTTTCCATCCAGGTCGTGTGCTGTCGGCGCCAGCCTCCCGGAGAACTCGCCAACCCTCAACCATGTCCCCGCGTTGCATCCCCGCCCATGTCTCTGCCCCGTACCGCCGATCTGCCATGTCGCCGACCGGCAGTCGGCGGAACAGCCACATCGGCCACGTCCTTCACCCCTCGCGGTCTCACCAACCACGAGTCTTGCTGGACGTCTTGGCAAAAAACGGTTCGAGGACGTGCTCCAGGTCCGTGCTCTGGCACTTGGGACAATGGATTTTCTTGGTCTCGTGTTCTTTGATGGTGAGCACTTCGCTGAACTTCGTGCCGCACTTGCGACAGACGTATTCGTAGAGTGGCATGATCTCCTCCGTTTGATGTCTTTTACATTTCGCGATTCCTGCGTCTGCGAGTAAAAACGTTGTCTTTGTCGGCGCCAGTGTGGCCGGGCGATTGCCAACGAACTTCGCCTTCAGGCGGCGGCTCCCTCTTTTGGCATCGCGCCGTGCCCGGCTTTTTGCAGCAGCGCGGCCACTTCCGCATCGCTCGTCTGCGAGAAGTCCTCGTACCATTGGCCCACGGCGTAAAAGTCCTCCGGTGTCATCAACGCGACCACTTCGTCCGCCTCGCGTTCGAGACTGAAACAGGACGAGGCGGCCGCTGTCGGAACGGCAACGACGACGCGGGCGGGCTGCTGCTTGCGCACCGCCCGCACGGCGGCGCGCATCGTGGAGCCGGTGGCCAGGCCGTCGTCCACCAGGATGACAATCTTCCCCCGCAGTTGGGGGGCGCCATCGTGGCCGCGGTAGGCGCACTCCCGACGCGCCAGTTCCTTCTGCTCCTCGGCGGCGACCGCATCGATGGTGCCAGGTGAGATGCCAAGCTGCTCCACAACCTCTTCGTTGAGCACGCGAACGCCGCCCGTCGCGATGGCGCCCATCGCCAGCTCTCTGTGGCCCGGCACGCCGAGCTTGCGCACGACAAAGACATCGAGCGGCGCGTTGAGCTTGCGGGCGACTTCCCAAGCCACGGGGACGCCGCCGCGCGGGAGTCCCAGCACGATGACATCGTTGCGATTGGCGTATTTGCTCAACGCATCGGCCAGCAACTGGCCGGCCTGTTTGCGATCTCGGAATTGATTGATCATACAATCGTCGAATGGCACAAGTGCCGGCAAAACCAGTCCGCTGCCAGGCGCGCCACTTGATCAAGCGCGCCTGCTTCCTCGAAGAGATGCGTGGCGCGCGGGACGATTTTCAGTTCCTTCTCGCAGCGGAGTCGGGCAAACGCCTCTTCGTTCAGGCGGAGGACCCCTTCATCGTACTCGCCGACGATGAGCAGCGTGGGCGACTGGACGCGAGACAGAGCGTCGCCCGCCAGGTCGGGCCGTCCGCCGCGCGATACCACCGCGCCGATGCTCTTGCCCATCTCCGCCGCGGCCACGAGCGCCGCGCCACCGCCGGTGCTCGAACCGAAGTAACCGATTCCCAATTGTTGCATCTCGGGCTGGCTTTTGACCCAGCGCGTCGCAGCCACCAGGCGTCGCGCCAGCAGATCAATGTCAAAGCGGAGCGCCGCCGTGAGGTTGTCTTCGACTTCTTCGGCGGGCGTCAGCAGATCAAAGAGCAGCGTACCGACACCCGACTCGCGAATGAGCCGCGCCACGAATTGATTGCGCGGGCTGTGTCGGCTGCTGCCGCTGCCATGCGCAAAGAGCACAATTCCCCCTGCGCCCGCCGGCAGGTTCACTTCACCTTCAAGATGCGCATGTCCGACAGGGATGCGAACGCCGCGCGTTCGCGCTGCCATGCGCCGTTCCCGAGCCTCGGTGCTCATGTCGCTTTCCTTGGCCATGCGCACATTCATGGAATCTGTTTCCAGCCGGCGCGCCCGCGGCCGGCAGCGCCTCGAGAGCGACGGCCGCAAAGCCCTTCTCCTTGATCAGCCGCTTGGTGATCTGTGCGCGCTCCCGATCGAACTCGTGCATGCCGCGAGATGCCTCGCCCAACAGGGCAAACCGCGCGCCCCCGACGAGGTCCCGGAGCGCGTCGTCGTCCGTGAGCGAGCCGGTGAGCGGCTGCGCGGCTTCGCGGACAAGACTGACCAGCGCGTTCACAAACACTGCACCTGCTCCCTCTGCCGGCCGGTCTCCCTACTGGATCTGCACCTCGGTTGCCCTCCGCCCGATTTCGGCACTTTTTGGCACCCGCACCCACAGCATGCCATCCTTGAACTCCGCGGTAATACCGGCGGTGTCAATGCCTCGGGGCAGAACGAACGTGCGCTCGAACGTGCCGTAAGACCACTCCCTGCGGTGAAACGTTCTTCGCTTCTCTTCAACGTCGGTTTTGCGCTCACCGCGAATGGACAGCCTGCCGTCCTGCACGGTCACGTGCACATCCTCTTTGTTCACTCCGGACAACTCAGCCTTGATCAGGTACTCCTTGTCATCTTCTTTGACGTCCACACGCGGCGACCAGTCCGGCAGCGCCATTGGTTGGACTGCCAATCGCGGCCAGGCCGGCCACGAGGACCAAAGACGATCCATCTGGCGGCGGATGCGCTCGAATTCCCGGAACAGATCCGGGCCGCCGACCGGAATCGGCCGCCCCGCTGATTTCGATTTGAGTTTCATCAATGCGCGCTTGATTGGCCCCCGCCCCGTGGAGTCGGATTTCGCGCGCGGCGAATGAGCCGAGCGCCCTTTCAATGTCGGAAGTTTGAGTTTCATGGCCTATTCGTGGCGTTTCGCTGCTTCACACGACTCTTGCCGGAGCGGTCGCCGGCACATGGGCCGACGACTGCTCTCTCCTGCCGTCCCAGCCCATCGGGCCAGGGATTATCGCACCTCGATCTCGATGGCTTTCGGCTTCGCGTTTGGATTTTTCGGCAGGTGCACCGTGAGCACTCCGTCTTTGAATTCGGAACTGATCTTGCTCGCATCGGTGGCTTCCGGCAGAGTGAAACTCCGTTCAAAGGTGCCATACGCCCGCTCGATGCGGTGGAACCTCTTACCCTTTTCTTCCTTCTCGGCTTTTCGCTCGCCTCGGATCGTAAGGACGTCGTCCTCCAAGGTCACTTTCACGTCCTCTTTCTTCACTTCGGGCAGCTCTGCCTTGACGACGAATTCCTTGTCATCCTCGGTGATGTCCACGCACGGCGACCATTCCGTGATGGTCATCGCTTCGCGTCCGCCATTGCCCGTGAGTCGGCCAAACAGCCGCTCCAACCGATTGAAGCTCCGTTCCATTTCGCGGAACGGCTCCCACGGGGTCAAGGGACCCCAGTCTTCGATTTCACTCAGCGTCCTGGAGGGACTCCATCTTGTTAGTGCACTCATGGTTTCTTCCTCATCCGGCCGTGTTGTTCACTGGACCACGACTGGGCCGGCCGAACTCAGTCCTGGTCACTCCTTCTTGTCCGAACGTCGGTTCGGAAAATTCAAGCGCCCGCCTTTGCGACCATCATGGCCTGGCGGCGCCGGCCTGCATGGTCGCTTTCTTGCCTCGGCGGCTTGAACCGGCGACTTGCCGCCTCGTCGCTTCCGTTGCCGGCGCGATCGGTTGCGCCTTTCGCGACACCGGCGCCGGCAGACTCGCAGATCCCTTCTGTAAAACCGTGGCGACCGAAGAACGCTGCTGCTGTTCTCCTCTTCCAAGCGATGAACGGAGTTGCCCCTCTGCCTCCAGCCACAACTCCACGTCGCGGCCCTGCGGACGACCGCGCTGTTCCCACAGTTCGTACGCCCGTCGGGCGACTTCCTCATGAGTCGGCTGTCGCGTTGATGCATCCATAATTATCTGTCCTTTGTTTCACTGACTTCGGCCTTTTGTCTCACATGGCCCAGCTTGAAAGCCTCGCCAATGGCTGCAATTGGGAGGGCCTCTAATCCG
Source organism: Candidatus Methylomirabilota bacterium (assembly GCA_035574135.1). Lineage (GTDB taxonomy): Bacteria > Verrucomicrobiota > Verrucomicrobiia > Limisphaerales > DATLZF01 > DATLZF01. The sequence continues at coordinate 286 of DATLZF010000490.1, read as the reverse complement.
CCGTAAAGAAAGAGAGTAAGGCCTTAGGGGAATTGCTTAGAAGCGGCTTACACAAGGGTGATTTGACTCGAAAAGAGTGTCACCGGAGGTTGGGTGGAGGGCTGTTGGAACGACCGGGTTGACCCCAAAATGGGTGTGACCGAGCCAGGGACATCCAAATGAATCCAGCCAGACTGCAGCCCGCCATGAGGCGACGGAGGCGCGCCGGCAGTTGATCCAATCCGCCGCGTCACGGCGTCGGTTGTCACGGGTTATGAACCAAGTGGCGGGGCACGCACCGGGCGCA
>DATLZF010000489.1:0-5658 GCA_035574135.1 Candidatus Methylomirabilota bacterium | reverse complement strand
ACCGGCATGATCTCGACCGCATTGATGCCCGTGTCGCGCAGATGCGGCAGCCGCCCGATCACGTCGTCGAAGGTTCCCGGTCCGCCGGCAGGCATGTCGTTGAACGTGCCCACGTGCATTTCGTAGATCACCAGTTCGTTCCACGGCGGCAGGGTGAAGTGGTCACCCGACCAGTCGAAGTCGGCGTTGTGAATCACGGCGTTGCCGACCGAATTGACCACTTCGCGGGCGTAGGGGTTGACGCGCCAGAGCGTCTGGTCGCCGTGTCGGAGGACGAACTTGTATTGATGGCCCACCTGCACCCCGGGGATGTCGGCCGACCAGTAGCCGTTACCCTCGCTGGCCAGGGGGTTGGCCGTGGCGCTCCAGCCGTTGAACGTGCCCGCCACGTGCACGCTGGTGGCGAACGGCGCCCAGACCCGAAAACCGGCGCCGCCCGGGTAAAGCAGGCTGCCCATGCCGGGGCGCGGGCAAGGGGTCACCGTCGTGGAAGGGGAAGAAATCGTGGGCATAGCAGGCTCCGTGGTGGATCAGGTTAACTGCATCGAATGGCTTCATGTGGCCGGATTACGCGGCCGGCCCAGCCGCCCGCAGTCTGCGCTGCCGCAAGCGCAACACAAGGCCGGAGCTTGTCGGAACAGATACGGACGGCGGCCGGCCGGCCCGATTGGCTGTGGCCCCCAAGTCCCGGCTCCTACTCGCGCACGCGGACACGCAGCCCGGTCTTCTCCGGCGCGGTCTTGAACGAGATGACGCCGTTGACAGCGGTGGCGCCGCGATAGGGATCGTTGCTGATGAGCAGATTGCCGTCGATGTCGAGGTGGTCGGCCAGTTCGGCCAGGTGAGCGGCGGCGGTGATCAGCACGCTCGATTCGATCATGCAGCCGATCATGGTCTGCAATCCGGCCCGCCGGGCGGCCTGCAGGGCCTCGTAGGCGCCCGTGATGCCCCCGGCCTTGACCAGCTTCACGTTCACCCCGTGAAAGCAGTCCACGCAGGCGGCCAGGTCCGAGGCGTGGTGGTAGGACTCGTCGCCGAACAGCGGCAGGGGCGAGCGTTCCTTGAGCCAGCGCAGGTCGCGCGGGTCCGAAGTGGCCGGCATGGGCTGCTCGACAAACTGGATGCGACCATCGCGGTGCAACCATTCGATCCGGCGCAAAGCCTCCTCCTTGGTTTTCCAAGCTTCGTTGGCATCGACCCGCACCGGCTTGTCCGGCGCGGCCTCGCGCAACGCAGCGAGGTTTCGTTCGTCGTCCGCACTGCCCAGCTTGAGTTTGAGCACCGGATAGGGCGCCGCCTCCTCGGTTTTGCGGCGGATCATGTCCGGCCGGTCGATTCCGATGCTGAACGAGGTGACGTGGTGCCCTTCTCGAAAGCCCAGCTTGAGGAAATCGCAAACGGCCTGGCCGACGTGCCGGGCGGCGCCATCCACCAGGGCGATGTTCACCGCGGTTTTCGCCGCGTAATGACCCGGTGCCAGCGACTCGAGATACCTCATGCTGCCCGCGATATCGTCGAAGGACAGGCGGCCGGCGTCAACGCGCGCCAGGAACGATTGGACCGTGCCGACATCTTCGCCATAACGGCTGGAAGGCGCGGCCTCACCCAGTCCTGAGCGGCCGCGTTCGTCGCGCAATTCGACGAACACAACGGGATAGAGGTTGGCGCCGTCCCTGCCGCTGGCGATGCGCCAGGTGTGGGTGAGCTTGAGGTCGAACGGCCGGAACTGGAGTTGCATGGCCCCAACCAAACGCGAAGCCGGCGGCGAAGACAAGCCGGAGCTCAACAGGCTCCACCTGATCCGGACCCCGCAGCCCAGGTTCGATCCGCCTCACCCGGACCTTCGCCCTGAACCGGAGCGCGGGCGTCCCGCCCGCTTCAGCCGGAACGCCGCCGCAGCCGGCGGCGCGTGATCTCGGAGGCCACCACGAGCGCGGCCACGATCAGGAAGAGGACGAGCAGGCTTTGCTTCGATTTCCGAGCGGCAGGTGTCGCGTGCTGCTGGCTCCAGATTTTGGCCGCAGCGGCGGGTGTCTCGGCCACCTCGGGAAGGTCACTCTCGCCCTTCACGCCGGCGGCGGGCGCGGCCGTTTCGTGGCCCGGCAAACGGGATTCAGCCTCGTCACCGGCTGGCGTCGCCACGGCCGGCTCGCGCGCCGGAGGGCTCGGGCTGCCGGGCGTGGACGGCGTGGGGGCGGGCCGGGTGCTGGAGGCGAAAGTCCGTTCGAGTTGGGAAAAGGCACTGGAGGGGCTGGATCCGTTCGGAGGCGATCCCGCACTGAGGGCGGCGGGCGCGGCGGGTTCCGAGCGGCTCACTCCGAGGGGTGCCGGATGGACTGGCGGCAGCAGGACGTGGCGGCCGCCGGGTCTTTTGGCGAAGCCGGCGGAGATCTCGGCCCCCACGGGACTCTCCACGTGGCCATCGGCGAAGAGCAGGTTGCCGCGCCCTAGATGCAACTGATCTGTCCAACTCAGCGGGCTGTTGGTATGCACAGAAAGCAGCCCGCCCACGGCTTGCGCACCGGCGAGGTTCCGGTCGCCGGCCAGCACGGTGTCCGATTGGCCGAACGCGGGGTTGAGCGTGACGAAGTAGCTGATGTTGCTGTTGGCCAGCCGGCGGAAGTCCGGCGCCGGGCTGCGATAGTCGGACGGGCAAACCAGGATTTTCGTCAGGGCCAGTTCGTTGGACAATGCTTGAAAGTGCCGGAACGCATTCGCGCCGGAACCGGATTGCCAGGCTTCGCGGGCAAACTCCAGTGTCCCGCCCGACGCGGCGGGCACCTGCATGGGGAAAAGACTGTTGTGATCGTGGGCGAAGGCATGAAAGGCGACGCCGATCTCCTTGAGGCGGCTCAGGCAATCCGTCTGGCGGGCTCGCACGCGCGCCTTGGTGAGGGAAGGAAGCAACAGGGCCGCCAGGACGGCGATGATGGTGATGGACAACAGCAACTCCAGCAGTGTCACCCCGGCTTGCGCCCGGTCGCGTTGACGATGTGATCCCATTTGGACTCCGGGAGCCAACATCGCAGAGTGTTGCGGTTTGTCGAGTCCGAGTTCGGCGCGGCTTCGGCCTGGCGCCCCCGACCGGCCGACTTGGAAGCCGGTGCTCCTGACCGCCACGTCCGATCCGTTCGTCGGCGCAACGTCGCTTGCCACCCGACGGACCTTTGGCTAGCGTCCGCGCCTGAATTCGGGCACAACGGCTCCCGGGTGCATGACCAAAAAAGTATGACCGACTCCTATTTGCAAGAGCTGTTCGCCGAGCGCATCGGCGGGCGGCAATACGGCAAATCCACCGCCATCTACAAGTTCGAGAAGATCAAGCGCGCCAAGCGCGCCGCGCTGGCCGCTCATCCGGGCGCCGAGATCATCGACATGGGCGTCGGCGAGCCGGACGAGATGGCGTTCCCCGAGGTGGTGGAGGAGTTGTATCGGGCGGCGCGGCGGCCCGAGAATCGCGGCTACGCGGACAACGGCGACGCCGTGCTGAAGCAGGCGGCGGCGCGCTATCTGGAGCGGGTGTGCGGCGTGGCCGGCATCAATCCCGAGACCGAAGTCATCCACTCCATCGGCAGCAAGGCTGCGCTGTCCATTCTGCCCGCGGCGTTCATCAATCCGGGGGACTACGTGCTGATGACGACGCCGGGCTATCCGGTCTTCGGCACCCACGCGAAGTATTACGGGGGGCTGGTGCACAACCTGCCGTTGACGGAGGAGAACCAGTTTTTGCCGGACCTGGATGCGGTGCCGGCGGACGTGCTGCGGCGGGCGAAGGTGCTGGTCATCAATTACCCCAACAACCCCACCGGGGCCTCGGCCACGCCGGCGTTCTTCGAGCGGGTGGTGCACTTCGCGAAGAAGAACCGCCTCGTCGTGATTTCGGATGCCGCCTATGCCGCGCTCGTCTTCGAGGGCAAGCCGTTGAGTTTCCTGGCCACGCCGGGGGCGAAGGACGTGGGGCTGGAACTGCACTCGTGCAGCAAGAGCTTCAACATGACCGGCTGGCGTTGCGGCTTCGTGGCGGGCAACGAACTGCTCGTCAAGGCCTACGGCGACGTGAAGGACAACACCGATTCCGGTCAGTTCCTCGCCATCCAACACGCGGCCGCCTACTGCTTCGATCATCCCGAGATCACGCAGAAGATCGCGGCCAAATACTCGCGACGCATGGATGCCCTGGTTCAGGTGCTGGGCAAGGCGGGCTTCCGGGCCCGCAAACCGCAGGGCTCGTTCTTCCTCTACGTCAAGGCGCCGCGCGCCGGCGTGTCGGGCAACGGGACGCGGATCGAATTCAAAAACGCCGAGGAAGTCTCGCAGTGGCTGATCACGGAGAAGCTCATCTCGACCGTGCCGTGGGACGATGCCGGCGCCTACCTGCGCTTCAGCGTCACCTTCGTGGCTCGGGACGAGGCCGACGAGCAGCGGGTGTTGGCAGAAATCGGGCGGCGCCTGGGCGACGTGAAATTCGAATTCTAGCGGGCGCGACGACACGGCAGCACCCGCACCAACCCTATGGACTGGCAGCAACGGTTTGGAAACTACCTCGAAAGCCACGGGCCGGCGCTGATTGGCGGGCTGGTCATTCTGATTGCGGGCTTTGTCGTCTCCGGCTGGCTGGCCAAGCTGGCCAGGCGCTGGCTGGAGCGCAAGCCCATGGAGCCGCCCATCCGTATGCTTTTCGTGCGGATTCTGCGCCTGCTGCTGTTGTTGCTGGCCGGTGTCATCGCGCTGGGCACGGCGGGAGTGGAAATCACTCCTCTGGTGGCGGGCATCGGAGTGGCGGGCGTGGGAGTGGGGCTGGCCACGCAGGGCGTGCTGGCCAATCTCTTCGCCGGGCTGCTCATCATCTTCACCAAACCCTACCGGGTCGGCGAATACATCGACCTGTTGGGCGAGGAGGGCCTGGTCACGCAGATCGAGTTGTTCAACACGACACTGGCACACCCGGACCGCTCGCGGGTCATCATTCCCAACCGGCGGATCATCGGCGAAATCCTGCACAACTACGGTACCACCCGACAGCTTGATCTGACGGTGGGCATCGCCTACGACTCCGACCTGCCCCGGGCGCTGGCGGCCATCCGCCGGGTGCTGGACCGGAACCCCCGCGTGCTGAAGGACCCCGCGCCCGTGGTCGGGGTGTCCGGTTTGGGGGATTCGTCGATCAATATCGCGGTCAAGCCGTGGACGGCGCCGGCCGATTTTGGCGCGGCGGGCGCCGAAATTTATCAAGCCATCGTCGAGGAGTTCCGGGTGGAAGGTATCTCAATTCCCTTCCCACAACGCGAAATCCGCCTGCTCAATCCCGGTACCGGCGGGGCGGCCTGACGCCCGGACCGTGAAACTGCTTTTCATTGGCGACATCGTGGGCGAACCCGGACGCCGGGCGGTGGGTGCCCTGGTGCCCCGGCTTCGCCAGCAGTACGGCGTGGATGCCGTCATCGCCAACGGCGAAAATGCGGCGGGCGGCTCGGGCATCACTCCCAAGACCGCGGCGGAAATCTTCGCCGCGGGCGTGGACGTCATCACCTCGGGCGACCATTTGTGGGATCAGAAGGAGGTCACGGAACTGCTCGATGGCGAACCTCGGTTTCTGCGGCCGTTCAATTACCCGCCCGGCACGCCGGGGCGGGGTGGGGCGGTGTATGAGCTGGCGGG
>DATLZF010000488.1:0-2288 GCA_035574135.1 Candidatus Methylomirabilota bacterium | reverse complement strand
TTTCGAAGCAGTCGAGCGCTGCCCGCAGGAAGCCCAGGCTTGGACCGGCAAGGTTACCGGCGTTCTGAACTGTGCCGGTTCGATCCTGTTGAAGCCGGCGCACCTGACTACTGAAGCCGAACTACAACAAGTGCTCGCGCTGAATCTCGTCTCTGCGTTCGCGACGGTCCGGGCTGCGGCGAACGTCATGCGGGGGTCTGGTGGTTCGATCGTGCTGATGGCGTCTGCGGCGGCCGAAATTGGCTTGGCCAACCACGAGGCCATCGCCGCCGCCAAGGCGGGCGCGATCGGGCTGGTACGCTCAGCGGCAGCCACGTACGCTGCCCAGGGTATCCGGGTCAATGCCGTGGCGCCGGGCCTCGTTGAGACTCCGATGAGCGCGCGAATCACGTCCAACGAGACCGCCAGAAACGCCTCGATCGAGATGCACCCGCTGGGACGTCTCGGCCGGCCGCAGGATGTTGCGGAGCCGATCTGCTGGCTGCTGGGCCCCCCCAGCAGTTGGGTCACTGGGCAGGTTGTCGGTGTGGACGGTGGCTTGGCGCGCCTGAAAACAAAACCGCCCTGGGCCGCATCATGACTCCAGGTGCTTTCACTTCTCCCGCGGACCCGCTCTGCATGGGTCTCGAGACTGCGATCGCCCGGCAGGACCTCTCCGACCCGCTCGGCGCTGCGGTAATCGACGCCGCCACGGAGATGGAACCCGCGCGCGATGCGAGGGGGCCCAGGTTGATCCGACTCTGCGCGCAGAAATGGTCGCGCTGCACGCGTGTTTCACCGCCCGCGCTTCACCGCGATCTCGGCCGCCGGCGTTGTACACAACGGCTGAGCCCTAACAGATGTGTGCGGCGGCCCAGCAGCCCGTTGGATTGACGGGTGGTCTTCCCGGCGATGAATGCGCCGCTGGTTCGATGCGGCGCGATGAGCAGAAGCCCCTCAAGTTCGCAACATGACGCTAGACTCAATGGCGCGATGATGGAGCGATTGCGTCGATGGAAACTCCGCCAGATCGGGTGACTTCTGAGGGCGCCGGCAAGCCGGTCGTGATCGTCGGGGCCGGCCTCGCGGGACTCGCGTGGCCCGGCGCCTCCACGAGGCCAACGTGCCCGTGTTGGTGCTCGAGGCGCAGGACCAGGTCGGCGGGCGCGTCCGGACCGACCGCGTGGACGGATTCCTGCTCGACCGCGGGTTTCAGGTCTTTCTTACGGCCTATCCTGAGGCGGCGCGGGTCTTGGACCGCGAGTCCCTGGCGCTGCGGCCCTTTTATCCGGGGGCGTTGGTCCAACTCGGCGGCAGGCGGCATCGTTTTGCAGATCCCTGGCGGCGACCGATGGCTAGCCTGATGGGACTTCTAGCGCCAATTGCCAGCTTGGCGGACGCGGTCCGCATCGCTCGGCTGCGAGCGGAGGCGCTGCGTCCGGGCGACCCGGATAGCGCAGCCGCTTCCACTTCAACGCAGGACTATCTGCGTCAGTTCGGCCTGTCAGAACGCGTCATCGAGCGATTCTTCCGACCGTTCTTCGGCGGGGTGTTCCTTGAACGAGCGCTGGCGACGCCCAGTTCCTTCTTTCGCTTCGTTTTCGCGATGTTCGCACGCGGTTCAGCCGCGTTGCCGGCGGAAGGCATGCAGGCGATCCCCCAGCAACTGGCCAATGGTCTACCACCAGGAATGATTCGCGTGAACACGCCGGTGAGATCGGTTGAGCCGGGGTGCGTGCGGCTCGCGTCCGGCGAGCGGATCGACTGCCGGGTTGCTGTCGTGGCGACGGACGCGGAGAGCGCCCGACAACTGCTGCCAGGTCTGCCACCAGTGGCCTGGCACAGCACCACGACGATCTATTACAGCGCGCGATGCTCGCCCATTCGTGAGGGTATCCTGGTTCTGAACGGCACGGGCCAAGGCCTCGTGAATCACGTGTGTGTACCAAGCGACGTGTGCGAGCGCTATGCCCCCTCCGGTTCGGCGCTCATCTCGGTCAGCGTCATCGGCGTGCCGGATTTGGACGATCAGGGCTTGAGCCGAAAGGTCACACAAGAGCTGCGCGAGTGGTTTGGCGAATCGGTCGCAGGCTGGAGTCTTCTTTACCGGATCGAGCGCGCCCTGCCGGTGCTCACTCTGAAGGCAGCGCCGTCAGCCCACGAGCGGGTTCACGACGGGGTTTTCCTGTGCGGCGATTACCTGGAAGACCCTTCGATCAACGGCGCGCTGGTCAGTGGGCGGAAGGCCGCCGAGGCGGTCCTGTTGGCGAGGGCTTGACGGAGCACACATCAGCACTCAGACGCTAGCA
>DATLZF010000487.1:0-3244 GCA_035574135.1 Candidatus Methylomirabilota bacterium | reverse complement strand
TGAGCTTCGAGGCAGGCTCCTTCGTCGAGCCGCTGGGGTGCGTGGTGCGCAGCGTGCGCAAGATGGCGCCGCTGGAAGGCCAGTCCGTGCTGGTGATGGGCAGCGGCCTGGCGGGCTTACTGCACATCCGGCTAATGCGCGCCCGCGGCGCGGGACCCATCTGCGCCACCGACACCAATCCGCAACGCCTGGAGGCGGCCAGCCGCTCGGGCGCCGACGAAGTGCGCCTGGCCGGCCAACCCTTGCCCAACGCTGACCGCGTGGTGGTGTGTACCGGCGCGGCTGCCGCCGCACGGCAGGCGCTGGACTGCGTGGCGCGAGGCGGACATGTGATGTTTTTCGCGGCCAACGGCCCCGATGAGCGGCTCGAAATCCCGCTCACGCGCTATTGGACTACGCAGCCTTCGCTGCTGTTCAGCTACGGCGCCGCTCCGCGCGACTTGAGCGAGGCGCTGGACCTGATCGCCTCCGGCGCGGTATGCGTGGATGATCTGGTGACGCACCGCTTCCCCCTGGAACGCATCCGGGAAGCCTTCGATCTGTTCGAGAACCCCCGCGACACCGCGCTCAAGATCGTGATCCAGCCCAACCTGTAGCGTCGCGATTGCCTGGCTACCGACGCAACAGTTCCTGCCAGTTCAGGATCACCGTGATCGGCGGCGACGGCGCCTCGGCCGCGGCGGGATCCGCCGGCGCCAGCGAGTTGATCAGGAACCGTTTGCCGTCGGCGGTGACGTCGTAGCGGTGCACGTTGATCACTCTTCCGCCGCCCAATACCGGCGCGGCGAACAGCTCCTTGCGACCGCCGAGCTTGAATACCGGAGTGGTGCTGACTTCGACAGCCATCATCTTCGAGTCCGCCGAGATGTAAAAGATCTCCTTGCCGTCGAAGCTCCACACGGGCTGGCTGCCGCCGCCTTCCGATACCTTCCACTTGCCCTTGGACGGATCGGGAAACGGCTGCACGTAGACCTCGCTCTGGCTGGTAGGGCCGGCGTTGAGGGTGAGGGTATAGACAACGTAGTCGCCGCCGGGTGAAAACCGCGCCTGGCTTTCGAAGGCATCGGTCTTGATGTACGGTTCCTCTTTCCCCGAGCCGTCCAGAGGGAGCTTCCAGATGTCCAGGTCGCTTGTTGAACCAACCGTGGAGTACAGGAGGAACCGGCCGTCGCGCGACAGGTCCTCGGTTAACTTCGGCTCGGCCGACTTGAGCAGTAGTTCATCCGCGCCGGCTCCGCTGGAAGCTTTACGGTACAAGTAGCCCTCGCCACTGGCGATCTGGACGGAAGTGAAGATGATCTGGTTTCCGTCATGGGACCACAAGGGGATCCCTTCCGCGCCAGGCGTGAACGTAAGCTGGGTGCTGACGCTTCGATCGAACTCGTACACGAAGAGGTCAGATCCTGCCTTGCGGAGGTCCCGGCGGTCCACGGCGACTCGCGTCCCGTCTGGCGAAAGCGCCAGGGTATTGAACGCACCCGGCTCCCAGATAGTCCCCAGATTCTTTCCCGACCGATCAAACCAGGTGAGACGAGTCAGATTCCCACCGCGCGTACCAGCCCGGTACGTCAGAACGCCATTGGTGGACGCAAAGAACGGGCGCGCCGTGTTCACGGGAAAGCCCTCGGCGAGCGGCGCAGCCTCGCCTGATAATTTCAAGCTGCCGGGATCGAAGGGCTGGGCCACCAGCGTGCCCTCGCGCGTGAACAGCAGATGACCTGTCTTCGCATTCGGCATGGGCGCGTACCAGGCTCCTGTTTCGGACTGCACCAGCACCTCCGAGCTTTGCCGGTCGGGCGGGTCGTCCAGGGAGCCGATGTGGATGGCGCGGTCGTTGCCAGGCTTAAGGCGGGTGTACAGGAAATGCCGGCCGTCGGGCAGGAACTGCGGCCCGGCGTGTCCAACCTCTCCTTCGGCTAATTGCGTGACCGGGGATGCGGTTCCCCCGCTCTCGGAAACCCGTCGAATGCCGGCACGCGATTTTGAACCGAGCGCGCGGTTGCCGAACAGAATTATGCCTTGGCCATTTTCATCGCGCATCCAGGTCCCTCCCTGGACGGGCTCTTCAACATCGGTGACGACCTGCGGCGGACCTCCGGCGATCGCCACCTTCCGCAGCTTTCGCTCGGCCTCATCCTCGAAGCCGAGAAAACGGCTGTCCGGAGACCAGAACGGGCTCGAAGCGTCGCCGGTTCCCGGCAGAGCTCTCGATTCGTTCGTCTCCAGGGAGTGTACCCACAGTTGGCTGCGGCCACCGGCGCCCGGCGCGATGTAGGCGACAAGCTTGCCGTCGGGCGAGACCATGGGGATTCCCGTCATGCCCGGCGCCGGAATTTCGAAGCGCACCAATTCGGGCGTGGGCGGCGTTTCGCGGAAGTGGACGAAGGCGAGAGCCGCGAGCGCGAGCGCGAGGATTGCGGCCGCGGCGAGCCACCAAACCGGCCCGCTGCGCTTCGCTTCGGCGGACACAGGCTGAAAGCCTGTGCTACGTGGTTGGTCGAGCAAATCCCACACGTCGCCGATGTCGCGCAGACGCTTGCGCGGGTCCTTCTCCAGACACCGCTTGAGCAGCCGCTGCCACTCCGGCGGGGCGGCGCTCAAGTCCGGTTCGATCTTGACCACTGCCGCCAGTGTGTCCGTCAGGTCCTCGCCCGCGAACAGCCTCCTGGCCGTGACCATTTCGTACAGCACCACGCCGAAGGCCCAGATGTCGGCGCGCTTGTCTACCGGCTTCCCGCGAGCCTGCTCGGGCGCCATGTACACCGCCGTGCCGAGGATCACACCCGCTTGAGTCGCGTGCATGGTGAGGGTAGGGGAATCTTCGGCGCCGGAGACTTCAGCCCGTGAGACTTTGGCCAGTCCGAAGTCGAGCACCTTGACCGTGCCGTCCGGCTTGATCTTCACGTTGCCCGGCTTCAGGTCGCGATGCGTGATGCCTCTTTCGTGCGCGGCCTCCAGGCCCGCGGCGATCTGCCGGGCGATGCCCAGCGCCTCCTCCAGCGGAATCCGCCCCTGCGCGATGCGCTCGGCGAGCGTCGGCCCCTCGACCAGCTCCATCACCAGGTAATTCGGCCCGACATCGTACAGCGTGCAGACGTTGGGATGATTCAGCGCGGCGATGGCGCGCACCTCGCGGTCGAAGCGCTCGCTGAAGCGTTCGGCGGAGATCTTGATGGCCACCTCGCGCCCCATGCGCGGGTCGTGCGCGCGGTAGACCTCGCCCATGCCGCCGCGGCCGATGGGC
>DATLZF010000486.1:0-10693 GCA_035574135.1 Candidatus Methylomirabilota bacterium | reverse complement strand
TCGTGCTCAACCAGTCCTCGCACACCGCCAACCTCAACGCCCAGCTCAGCCCCTGGAAGCATTTCGTCGTGGCCGCCGGCGTGCAAACGGAGTGGGCGCATCAGGAAGGGTTCGGCGACGCGCTGCTCGACAACGGCGACGACGCCGACCCCACCACGGGCGTGCCTGCCGTGGTGAGCGCCAACCACGACCGGTTCAGCGCGGAACAGAACGTGGTCGCCCGATTCACCGGGATTCAACGAACCGTGCTGTTTGCCGAAACACGGCTGCGGCAGGAAACCATCGGTCAATTCGAGCAGGAGCAGGGGGGGGTGGGCGACGAGTTCCTGCGCGCCACCGACGCTCTGAACCGCTGGCAGGAATACCGGGCGGGATTTCAGACTTCGCCGTGGCGACCGGTGTCATTGTCCTCGCACTACAAGCGTCGCTACCGCGACAGTGAGTATGATCACGACCGTGATGTGAACCCTGCCACGCCCGTGGGCAACGGTTATTCGGCCTTCATTCTCTCGCGGGACACCAGCCTGGATGAAATCGAAGCCAGGGTCACCTGGCACGCACTGGCCTGGCTCAAGAGCTCGCTCACCTACCGGGTGACGGCCACGGACTATCGGACGGAGACCGCCTCGGCCGTGGTGTTTCCCGCCCGGCTCGCGCCGCCCGGCGGGCGCCTTCTCTCCGGCAATCACGACGCGCATCATCTCGCCTTGAACGCCACCCTGACGCCCGTGGCTCGCCTGTATCTCTCGGCCACGCTCTCCTGGCAGAATTCCCGGATCGTCACGCAGGAAACGAACAACCCGGCCGTGGCACCTTACAAGGGTGACGTTTATTCGATCCTCACCACCGCCACCTATGCTCTGAGCCCGAAGACGGATCTGCTCGCCTCCTACGTCTTCTCTCACGCGGATTACGGCCAGGACAACGACGCCTTCGGCCTGCCGCTGGGCACCGTCTATCACAGCCACGGCTTGCAGGCCGGCCTCTCCCGTCAGGTGACGAAGCAGGTAAAGCTCAATCTCCAATACGGCTGGTATCGCTACGACGAATCGAGCAGTGGCGGCTGGGCGGACTACGCCGCACACGGCCTCTTCGCAGTGGTGAACGTGCGGTGGCCCTGACCCCGGCGCGGCCGTGGAGCGCCGGAGCCCGGCCGTCCTCCGCAACGCCGCCGCCGCCGGATCGAGGGGGGCGGCCCCCGCACCCAAGTCCCGGAAAAATCCCTTGCCTCGGCAATTGGTCCGATGGTATGCCACATTCCAATTCAAGCGACGCTCCTTTGGGCCTGAATTGATTCGCGCCCAAGGGCGGTAGCTTGGCAGCAACGAGCCCATGTTCCAAACCGTCGCCCGCGCGGAAACCCTCGCCAGCAAAGTCACGGCGCAGATTGAGGCGCTCATTACCGGCAATCAACTCGCCCCCGGCAGCCGCTTGCCCGCCGAGCGGGAGCTGGCCCTGCAATTCGGAGTCAGCCGCACAGTGATCCGCGAAGCCGTCCGCGCCCTCATGGCTCGCGGCCTTCTCGAGGTCAAATCCGGCAGCGGCACGGTCGTGCGCGTTCCCTCCGCCGAGGCGGTGACCAAGTCCATGACCCTCTTCCTGCGCGCCGGCCAGACCGAACTGGACCACGCGAAGGTCATGGAGGTGCGCCGGCTGCTCGAGGTGGAGATCGCCGGGCTGGCCGCCGAGCGACGCACGGAGGAGGACCTCGACACGCTGCGACGGATCGTCGAGGACCAGGTCGGCATTCGCGAAGATCGCGATCGTTTCGTATCCTGGGACGTCTCCTTTCACGCCGCGCTGGCGGCAGCAACACACAACAAACTGTTCCCGCTCCTGCTCGATTCCGTCGTCGCCACGCTCCGGCAAGTGCGAGAACTGGGCTTCGACCTTCCCACCACACCGGGCAACGCCATCAAGTTTCACCGCGCGATTCTCCATCAAGTCGAGGCGCGCAGCCGCACCGGGGCCCGCCGGGCCATGGCCGCACATCTCGAAGAGGCCGAGAACACGATCTGCCGCGCCCTCGAGCTGCGGGCCCGCGCGGGCCGCCGCGGGACACCGCCGTGAACGATCTTCTGCTCAACCCGTTTTCGCCGGAGGGTCGGGCGACCTTGGGCACGTGGGGCGTGTGCCCCAACGTGAAACGCAGCCGGACACGGCGATGGGTGGCGTTCAGCGGCGGCTGGTGCTTTCTGTTGCTGGCCCTTTTGCACACGGTGATCGATATGACGCATTTGCGGACCCGGGCGTTTCCGCTCGTCGTCTTCGGCATGAATTCCATCGCGGCCTGTTGCATGGACCATCTGTTCGGCGGGTTCATCAGCGACGCGCTCCATACGCATCTGCCGACGGCCCTGTTCGGGCCGCTGGGCGACCCGACGGAATCGTTCGTCCGCGGCGCGCTCGTCCGGCTCATCCTGTAGCTGCTGCTTTTCGGATGTACCGCCGCAAGTTGTTGCTCAAAGTCCAGCCGCGATACGTCATGGCCCGCCTCAAACGCGCCCATGCCACCCGAGCTGCCGGCTTTGCGACAGCGGCCACCACGAGAATGAAGTATTCGGACCAGGTCTTGCCACCTTGCGGGCTCGTCCGCGCGGGTGCCCGGCAGAACCCTCTCCTCCATTCGCTGTCACATCTATGACCCCATCCCTCACTCGCAGTCTGTCCATCGGGGCCGCACTCGTGTGGCTGGCCGGCACGGTCGCCACATCTCACGCGGCCACGGCGTTGCCGCTCCTCAAGGTCTCCGAGAACAAGCGTTTCCTCGTGACGGAGGACGGCAAACCGTTCTTCTACCTTGGCGACACCACATGGGAACTCTTCCATCGCTTGAACCGCGAAGCGGCCATTCGGCTCTTGGAGAACCGCGCCGCCCGCAGGTTCAACGTCCTCCAGTCCGTCGCCATTGCCGAACTGGAAGGTCACACCGACCCGAACCCCTACGGCCATCTTCCGTTCGAGAACCTCGACGTGACCAGACCCGCCGTGAAGGACGGTCCGCAGAACGACTACTGGGATCACGTCGATTTCATCGTGCGCGAGGCGAACGCACGCGGACTTTACATCGGCTTCCTGCCCACCTGGGGCCGCTTCTGGCGTGACAAGAGCGAGACACGCGCGCCGCTGTTCAACGTGACGAATACCGAGGTCTATGGTGAATGGCTCGGGCGCCGCTACAAGGACGCCGGGCTGATTTGGATCCTCGGCGGCGACCGCGACATCGCCACCGACGAGCACAAGGAGATCATCCGCGCCATGGCGAAAGGCCTCCGCAAAGGCGACGGCGGCGCGCACCTGATGACCTTCCATCCGCCGGGCGGCCGCGGCTCGGCCGAGTGGTTCCACGACGAGCCGTGGCTGGATTTCAACATGCGGCAGAACGGGCATGTCGCCGAATTCACCGAGCGCTACAGCAAAACGCGCCTCGATTACGATCGCACGCCGGCCAAGCCAGTGCTCGACGGCGAACCCATCTACGAAGATCACCCGGTTTCCTTCGACGCGAAGAAGCTCGGCCATTCCATCGCCGCCGACGTGCGCCGGCCGCTTTACTGGGACCTGTTCACCGGCGCCTTCGGCCACACCTACGGGCATCACTCCGTCTGGCAGATGTGGTCGCCAGGCAAAAAACCGATCAATGCCCCGCTCATGCCGTGGTATGAGGCCATCAACCAGCCCGGCGCGGCTCAGATGCAGCACGGCCGGGCGTTGATCGAATCGCGGCCCTTTCTCACGCGCATCCCGGACGATTCCATCATCGCCAGCAACCGCGTGCCCACGTCCATTCCCGGCGCGGGCCGCTATCGCTTCGTGGCCACGCGCGACACCGACGGCACCTACGCGATGGTCTATGCGCCCATCGGCCGCAGCTTCAAGGTGCGGATGGAAGTGATCAAAGGGCCGAAGGTGAAGGCGTGGTGGTTCAACCCGCGTGACGGCAAGGCCAGAGCCATCGGCACCTTTGCCAACACTGGCGAACGCGAATTCACCCCGCCCGACCCGGGCGAGATGCTCGACTGGGTGCTGGTGCTCGATGACGCCTCGAAGAAATACCCGGCTCCGGGCGGCAAAGGATGGAGATAATGCGCGGCACCGAGTGTGAAAGTTCCTTCGTCCCGGGAAACTTCGGATGGTTCGCATCGTAGGATGAAAAAGTTTCCCGCCAGACTGCACGTCATCCTCGCCCGCGAGGCCCCAACGGCCGTCGTCATCCGGCGCGGCCCCTCCAAGTCAGTCGCGGTGATTGCCGCCCCGTACTGATCATGATTCGACTCCCCGCACTAATTCTGCTCACCACGGCCCCGGCCATCCTGCCCGTCATGGCCGCCACCTCCGTCAACATCCGCGCGCACGGCGCCAAGGGCGATGGCGCGACGCCCGACACGGCCGCCATCCAGGCCGCGCTCGACGCCTGCCACAACGCGGGCGGCGGGCAGGTGGTGTTCCCCGCAGGACGCTATCTAGCGGGCACGATTCACTTGCGCAGCAAGGTGGCGCTGTGGTTCGAGGCCGGCGCAACGTTCGTCGGCACGACCAACCTCAGCGATTATCGCCAGCCGGCCGTGCCGGATTTCATGCCCGAGGCGAAGTGGGGCAAATGGCATCGCGCGCTGTTGCTCGGCGAAAGCGTCGAGGATGTCACGCTCGCGGGGCCGGGCGTGATCGATGGCAACAAGGTTTTCGACCCCACCGGCGAGGAGCGGATGCGCGGGCCGCACACGCTGGTTTTCGTGAACAGCCGGCGCGTCACCGTGCGCGACCTGACCTTCCTCGACTCGGCGAACTACGCGGTGTTCTTCCAGGTCAGCGACGACGTCGAATTTCGTAACGTGAAGTTTGTCGGCGGCTGGGACGGCATCCACTGGCGCGGCGCGCCGGACCGCTGGTGCCACAACGTGAAGATTCTCGGCTGCCAGTTCTACACCGGCGACGACGCCATCGCCGGGCGCTATTGGAACAACACCGTCATTCAGGACTGCCTGGTCAACTCCTCCTGCAACGGCATCCGCCTCATCGGCCCGGCCACGCGCCTGACCGTGGCGAACAACCTCTTCCGCGGGCCCGGCGAACAGCCGCATCGCACCTCGGGCGACAAGCGCCGCACCAACATGCTTTCGGGCATCATCCTCCAACCCGGCGCCTGGGACGCCACGCGCGGTCCCCTCGATGACGTGCTGCTGGCGAACAACATCATGGAGAACGTCGCCTCGCCCGTCACGCTCTGGACCAAGCCCGGCAACACCGTTGGCAAGGTCACGGTGAGCGGCCTGACCGCGACCGGCGTGTATCGTTCCGCGCTCTCGGTCGAAAGCTGGAGCGACGCGCCAATCACCAACGTCGTCATCCGCAACGCGCAGATCGAATTCACCGGTGGCGGCCGGGCCTGGACGAACAGCGTCGTGCGCGGTCCCGGGGTGGACGCGCGTCCGCTGCCCGCCTGGGGACTCTACGCGCGCCACGTCGAACGCCTGAGCCTGGAGGACGTGCGCCTCAGCCTGGCCCGCGACGACACGCGCCCCGTGGTCCACGCCGAGCGCGTTGAACGGTTGAATCTGGATCACTTCGAGTTCACCCGGGTTCCGGGCGTCACGGAAACATTCGTCACCAACAACGTCGAGAAACTGACCCAACGACCATGAAGCTCGGACCCTGGCTGAGCCGGAACGACACAGTTGAAGTGATGGGGAGCGCAGCCGCCCCGGCTGCGGTTCGGCGCGCCCTCGCGCCGAACTCGGGCGCATTCGAGTTCACCAAACCGCGCGGGAGATTGGACGCCTGCCGCCAACCGCGAGGGCGCGGTTGGCGGCGCCCGGGGCGGGCGCGCTCCCTCATGCCTGCGGCGTCGTTCCGGCCCGGTTCCGCCGCGTTGCCTCAACGGCTGCGCGTTCGCGGCTTTTTCCAACAGGCTCTCAAAACTAGAACCCACGGTTGAAGTCCCGCATTGCCATGAAAACCATCACCCTCGTTGGAGCCGGCGGCAAAATGGGCTGCCGGCTGACCGACAACTTCGTCAAGACCAGCTACAAGGTTCATTATCTCGAGGTTTCACCCAGGGGCATCGAGAACCTGCGCCAGCGCGGCGTCGCGTTGTCCGACCAGAGCACCGCCGTGCCGGCGTCCGACGTGGTCATCCTCGCCGTGCCGGACGTGGCCATCGGCGCGGTGGCGCGCGAGGTGGTGCCGCTCATGAAGCCCGGCGCGCTGCTGATGACGCTGGACCCCGCCGCGCCCCTGGACAACCAGTTGCCGCGCCGCGACGACATCGGCTGCGTCATCGCGCACCCGTGTCATCCGGGCGTGTTCAACTGGGAACCGACCGAGCAGGCGTTCCGTGATTTTTACGGCGGCATTTCCGCGAAGCAGGCCATCGTGGTCGCGCTCATGTGGGGCGCGGAGAGCGACTACGATCTCGGCGTGGAAATCTCCACCGCCATGTACGCGCCGGTCAGCCGCGTCCATCGGGTGACCCTCGAACAGATGGCGATGCTCGAGCCGGCCCTGGTCGAGACGCTGGCGCAGACCTGCATGGAGGTCGTGAAGGAGGGCCACGACCGGCTGGTGGCCGCCGGCGTGCCGAAGGACGCCGTGCGCGATTTCGTGCTCGGCCATTTGCGCATTCAGATCGCCGTGCTCTTCGGCGAGGTGAACGGCACCTTCTCGGACGCGGCCTACAAGATCAGCCGGCGCGCCAAGCCGGTGCTGTTTAAGGAGGGCTGGCAGAGAATCTTTGAGCTGGAGGACATCCGCCAGCAGGTGCGGGACATCACCACCAAATGATCCTCGGCCTGAGCAGCTACACCTACGGCTGGGCCATCGGCGTGGCCGGGTATCCGCCCGCCCGCCCGCTGACCGAGCAGGACCTGCTCGATCGCGCCCGGCGTCACCGCGTGTCGCTCGTTCAGGTCTGCGACAACCTGCCGCTGCACCAACTGAGTTCCGAAAGGCTCACGGCCTTTGCCGAACGCGCCGCGCGGGAGGCCATCGCCCTGGAGGTGGGCTCGCGGGGTCTCACCCTGCCACACGCGATGGAAATGATCGCGCTGGCGCGTCGCGTCGGTGCCCGGCTGATCCGCTTTGTCATCGACGGCCCGGAGCATCATCCGGAGCGGCGGGAGGTCATCGATGTCCTGCGCCGGTTGGTGCCGGCGCTGGACGGCCTGACTCTCGGCATCGAGAACCACGATCGCCGGCCGGCCCGCGAGCTGCGTTCGATCGTTGAAGCGGTCGATTCGGAACGCGTCGGCATCTGCCTGGACACGGCGAACTCTCTCGGAGCGGGCGAGGGTCTGGCTTGCGTGGTCGGAACACTCGCCCCGTTCACGGTGAACCTTCACCTGAAGGATTTCCAGATCGCGCGGGTGCCGCACCTGATGGGTTTCACCGTGGAAGGGCGCCCGGCGGGGGCGGGCATGCTCGATGTGCCGTGGTTGCTGGAGCAGCTTGCACCGTTCGGGCGGTGCCGGACGGCGGTGCTCGAGCTCTGGACGCCGCCGGAAGCGGACCTCGCGTCCACCATTGCGCGGGAGGAGAGCTGGGTGGAGCAAAGTTTGAATTACCTGAAACCATTGTTCAAAGCTCGCGCATGAAGCCGCTTCGCTTTGCCATCTTCGGCGCCGGATTCTGGGCGCGCGCCCAGCTCGCCGCCTGGCGCGAACTCGGCGGCGTGGAATGCGTCGCCATCTACAATCGTTCCCGCGACCGGGCCGAATCCTTCGCCCGCGATCTCGGCGTGCCGGCGGTGTACGACGATCCCGAGAGACTGCTGCGCGAGATCAAGCCCGACTTCGTGGACAACATCACCGAGATCGGCGGACACAAGCCGCTCTCGCTGCTCTGCGCGAAACGGCGCGTGCCGTGCATCGTGCAGAAGCCGATGGCCGCGTCGCTGGCGGATGCGCGCCAGATGGTCGCGGCGTTTGCGCGGACCAAGACACCGTTCTTCGTTCATGAGAACTGGCGCTGGCAGTCCACCATGCGGGCGCTCATCGGGACGTTGCGTTCCGGCGTCATCGGGACGCCCTTTCGCGCGCGGCTTTCCTTCCTTTCGGGTTTCGATGTCTGGGCAAACCAGCCGGCCCTGCGGGATTTGCGGCGGTTCATCCTGACCGATCTGGGTGTGCATCTGCTGGACACCGCGCGCGCGTGCTTTGGCGAGGCGCGCTCGATCTATTGCCAGCTCCACCGCACGCTCGCGCCGGAGGTGAAAGGCGAGAACGTCGCCACGCTCCTGCTGGCCATGGGCCGGGCCCGGACGAGCGTCACCATCGAACTGGCCTATGCGCGCACGCCGCTGGAGCGCGAATGTTTTCCACAGACGCTGGCGTTCGTGGAAGGCCCGCGGGGCAGCGTGGAAGTGGCGCCGGATTACTGGCTGCGCGTGACGACGAGCCAGGGCACCCGCAGCCGCCGTCACGCGCCCCCGCGTTTCGCCTGGGCGAATCCAAGCTACGATCTGTCGCAATCCAGCATGGTCCCCTGCCATCGCAATCTGCTGGCCGCGTTGCGCGGAAAACAGGCGGCCGAAACCACCGGCGCGGATAATCTCAAGACCATGGAACTGGTGTTTGCCGCCTACGATTCCGCGAAAACAAACTCCGTCGTCACCTTGCGCCACTCAGCCTGACCCCCGTCTCGACACCTCATGAAACCTTCCTCCACTCCCCTCCGCCCGAAGCTCCGGCTTCTCGTCTCCTGCGCCCTCGCTGCCCTGCTGGTGGCCGGTTGCAACCGATCGGAAACGCCCGGCAACGCACCCGCTACCCCCGCCGCCACCGGTCAGGTGAAGACCATCGGCGTGGCCTTTGAGACCTTGCAGACCGAGTTCTGGGTGGCGGCGTTCGACAAGCTCAAGGCCGACTGCGCCGCCAAGGGCATCACCATGCTCGAGGCGGTGGCCGACGGCGACACCGGCCGGCAGTTCGATCAGGTCAAGACCTTCATCCGCCGCAAGGTGGACGGCGTCATCATCGCGCCGCGGGACGGCAAGACGGTCATCCCGATGATCAAGGCCTGCAACGCGGCGAACATTCCCGTGGTGCTGTTCAACCGGCCGGCCGATCCCACCGAGGCCCGGCACACCGCCGTGGCGCCGGACAACTTCGCCATCACCCGGGACACGGTCCGGCATCTGGTCTCGCTGGCCCGCAAATCGGGCCGCAAGCAGAAGGCGATGATCCTCGTGGGCGATCTCAGCGACGGGAACGCCATCGGCCGGCGCGACGGTTTCGAGGCCGCCATGCAGGAGGCCGGAGACGCCGTCGAGGTGGTCGCGCGCGTGCCGACCGAGTGGAACCAGGAGAAGGCCCTGGCGGGAGTGCGCAGCGCGATGCAGGCGCACCCGGACATCGGCCTCATCTTCACCTCGAGCGACTTCATGTTCCCGAGCATCAAGTCCGTGCTCGCCAACCTCGGCAAATGGAAACGGCACGACGAGCCGGGGCACGTCATCCTCGGCGGCTTCGATGGCGACGCCACGGCCTACCAGTTGATGGTCGAGGGCTACGTGGACGCGACCGGCGTGCAGGATGTCTTCTGGGAGGCCGAGCAGGCCATTCAGGCGATTCTCGACGCCCGGGCGGGCAAACCCGTTCCCGCCCGCATCGATGACAAGGGCTTTGCCATCACGCAGGAGAACCTCAAGGAGATGGCGGGGCGCATGTGGGGAGCGGTCGTGGCCGGAAAAAGGAAGTAGCTCCGATCGTTGCCTTCCATGCGCGGCGCCGCGACCTCGAACGAACCCCCGGCCCGGAGCGCGTTCCGTCCCCCCGAATCCGCGGCGCTGATTCTGTGCGCCGTGGCCTTCGCGGCCTTCGCCCCGTTCACGCCCGGGTTCGCCTCGCCGGGCAATCTCTGGAGCGTGGTGGTGTCCTGCCTGCCGCTGCTGGTGCTGGCCACCGGCCAGACGCTGGTGCTGCTCACGGCGGGCATTGACCTTTCCATCACCGCTGTCGTCGGCCTGAGCAGCGTCGTCGGCGCGCTCATCATGGGCGGCGAACACGGCTGGCTGCGCGGCAGTCCCGCCGCGACGCCCGTGGCCGTGGCCACCATGCTGGGCACCGGCGCGCTTGTCGGCCTTCTCAACGGCGTCAGCATCGCCTGGCTGCGGATGCCGGCCTTCATGGTCACGCTCACGTCGTGGATGTTTTGCGGCGGACTGGCCGTCTGGCTGGCGAAGACCGCGGCGAACACCGACAGCATCTACCACCTGCCCCCCGCCTTTCTCGCGCTCGGCCAGCAAACCGGTCTGGCCGCGGCGCTGGCCGGGCTGGCGACACTGCTGGCGCACCTGCTGTTGACGCGCACGCTGCTCGGCCGCTGGCTCTACGCCGTCGGCCACAACCCGCGCGCGGCGCGCGTCTCCGGCGTGCCGACCGGCGGCGTCACCACCGCCGCCTACGTGCTCAGCGGGCTGTGCGCGGCGGCCGCGTCCATTCTCCTGACGGCGCGGCTGGAAACCGGTTCGCCCAACCACGGCCAGGCGCTGTTGCTGGACGTCATCGGCGCGGCGGTCATCGGCGGCACCAGCCTCTCCGGCGGTCGGGGCCGGGTGCTGTGGACCGTGTACGGCGTGCTCTTCCTCGCCCTGCTCGGCAACGGCCTCAACCTGCTCAACGTGTCCGATTTTCTCATCACCATCGTCAAGGGCGCGGTCATCCTGGTGGCGGCGTTGCTGGACCGCTGGCGGGCGCGG
>DATLZF010000485.1:0-2658 GCA_035574135.1 Candidatus Methylomirabilota bacterium | reverse complement strand
ATTCTACCGACCCCGACACTGGAACCAAGGCGAAGCGACGATTTGCGGGGGGTTGCCGGGGCGCGGTCAGTACGCGCTCCACCGACCTGACGGAGCAACCCTAGGAAGAACGGGGATGTCACGGCGCATCGCCTTCGCGCCGGGGGAGGAACGGGCTGCGCACCGGTTCGCCGTTCATGACCCGATGGAGGTTCAGAGCGGTGTCGTCGATGGCCTTGAGAATGCGCTCGTCCTTCACCGAGGTGCGAATCTGGGTCAACGCGGCAAGCCGAGCCTTGGCGATCTCGGGATCATTGGGCATGTCAGGGCGCAGGCCGGCCACGAGATTTTGCACGGTGAACGCGCGCACCCCGGCCGGGATGGATTCGTTGGCCAGGTTTTCGGCCAGCATCTGGTTGGCAAGCGGGTTTTGCCCGGTAAAATTGAGGGCGGCGTTGAGGATGTTCGCCTTTTCCCACTGGTTGCTGAGGGCGGGATTCTGGTAGGCGGCGTGCAACGCCGGCACCGACTGTTCCTTGAGCGTGCTGGTGAGGTAGGAGAGGGCTTGCCGATCCAGCCGGCCATCCGGCGTCACCAAGGAGGTCTGGGCGGTTTCGGCATAGCTGGTGTCGCCGTACATCGCCAAGACCTGGTAGAGGTAGGCGCGGGAATTTTCGTCGAGACGGTTGGGTTGATCGACGGAGGGCGGGTTGGAGAGGAGGTCCTTCGCGGCCTGAATGGCCGTCTCGCGATATTTGTTGGGGAAATTTTCCTGCAGCAGGCGCGCCAGATAGGCGACTTCGACGCCGCGGCCGGTGGTCTCCAGCATTTCCGCCATGATCTGCTCGGCCTCGTCGCCACCAATTTGATCGAGCACGTCCACGAGCCCGAGACGCAACGAGGGGGCAACGAGGAAATCAGTGCGGACCTGATGGCGGACCCCTGGGCGGCCGCGCCCCGCGCGCTCGCCGGACTCGGCCAGGTCGTCGCTGGTATAGTCCACATCCTGGTTCATCCCGATAAACTCGCGGATAGCCGGGAGGGCCTCGGGGCCGAGTTCCGCCAGCCTCTGGAACTGGTGGATGACGCGCCGCAATGTCCGGTTGCGCCCCTCCTCACTCAGGTCAGGGCGGAGCTGGATCAGGAGTTGGATGATTTCGCGGGCCGAGGCGCGGTTGGTGACGACGGTCTGCTCGGTCACGGTCACACGCTGGAGTTGGGCGGGCTGATTGCGGGCCGCTCTGAGGGCCTGTTCCAAGGCGGTCTTCTCCGCCTGCCACTGGGATTCCATAGCGGCGTGTTCGGCGGCAACCTGCGCCTGCTTCGGCTTTACCACAAGAAAGTAGGCCGCGGCGAATCCCATTCCCGCAGCGGCCAGAAGGCTGAACAGAAGTCTCATGCTGGTCGTTTAACACTGTCCCGGTCGTCCCGTTGCCGTCGGACCCGAATGAAAGCAGGCGGAATCTATGCCACCCTCCGTGGAATTGCCAGCCTGGTCCCGCCGGGGTCAGACGGTCAATCCGGTGCGGCTCGGCACCGCCGGTCCATTAGTGTCGGCGAGGGGATCGAGACTGGCCGCTGGGCGGGCCACGTCGCCGACCGGAGATACGGAACGAAGTTTGGCAATGATCGGGGGCAGATGCTTCAAGAGGTAGTCCACTTCGGCGTCGGTGTTGTAAATGCCCAGGCTGAAGCGAACCGAACTGCGCGCCCGCATCGGATCGGCCCCCATGGCAACGAGAACATGCGACGGCTCGATGGACCCCGTGGTGCACGCGGACCCACTGGAGGCGCAGATGCCGTACTGATCGAGCATTTTGAGCAAGGCCTCGGCCTCGACCCCCTCGAAAGCAAGGTTGGTGGTGTTCGGAAGACGCGGTTCCCGCGCGCCATTGCGGGCGCTGCCCGGGACCGTGGTGAGGATGGTCTTTTCCAACCGGTCGCGCAGGGCCCGGACCCGGGTGTTCTCGTCGTGCAGGGTGGTCATGGCCAGTTCCGCCGCGCGACCGAACGCAATGATGTAGGCGGCGTTCTCCGTGCCGCCGCGCCGCCCGCGCTCCTGTCCTCCGCCGATGACGTACGGATGGAACTTCACGCGGCGGCTGACGTAAAGCAAACCAATGCCTTTGGGGGCATACAGCTTGTGGCCCGAGAGCGAGAGCATGTCCACGCCCGTGGCCTTGACATCGAGCTTCACTTTGCCGGGCGTTTGCACGGCATCCGTGTGAAAAAGCACACCCTTGCTCCGGCAGATGGCCGCGATCTCGTCGATGGGAAAGAGGACTCCGGTCTCGTTGTTGGCCCACATCACCGAGACGATGGCGGTGTCCGGGCGGATGGCCTGGTCCAGAAGATGGATGTCGAGCGAGCCATCCGACTCCACCGGGAGGTAAGTGACGTCGAAGCCCCGACGCCGGAGATATTCGCCGTACTTCATGTTGGCAGAGTGCTCGACGGCAGTCGTGATGATGTGCCGTTTGCCGGGCTCCGCCATCAACGCGCTGTGAAGAGCGCTGTTGTTGCTCTCCGTTCCGCAACTCGTAAACACGATCTCCTCTGGGTCCGCATTGATCAGTGAGGCCACTTTGACGCGGGCCTCCTGCAACGATCGCGCCACCTGCCGGCCGAAGGAGTAGGCACTGGAGGCGTTGCCCCAGTGTTCTCGCAGAAACGGCAGAG
>DATLZF010000484.1:0-3703 GCA_035574135.1 Candidatus Methylomirabilota bacterium | reverse complement strand
GTCCGGGAACGACAGGTTCAGGTCGTTCTGGTAGTGTCCGGGTTGAATTCCGCTGGCCAGTGGATCGGTCATCCATGATGCGTCGCCGACCTTGCCCGCACCGCTCGCGGAACCACTCGGCCCCGTGGCGACGTTGCCATGCACCAGCCCGCCGCCTCCGCCGATGGAGGCAAGAATCGAGCCGACGAAGCCGTTGTCCTTTCGCTTGGCGGGATCGTAGCGGCCGTTCGTGCTGAACCGCGGATTCGTTGAATCAAAGCTGTCCATGGTGATGTTGCCCACCAGTTCGACGCCGCCTTTGGCGACAATGCCCTTGAAGCCGGTGCCCACCTTGGTCGTTGTCACGCGCACTTTCCGGCTGATCTCGCTCGCGCCCAACGGCGCCCTCAGGTAGCCCGTCGCCACGACAACCGGCGGCGAGTCCGTGGAGATGGCGACTTCGCAACGGGACTGCGAGTCCAGGACGCGTGAAAGCGTCACATTTGTCCCGCTCAACGTCCAGCCGTTGGCGTCGCGCGGTCCGTCACCCACGGCGTTCAAATGGGCGAGGGCCTCCTCAATGCCGGCTTCGGCGGCCGGGATGCCGGCGTTCCAAACCTGCGAGCGCATGACCGAAAGGTTCTGCGCCTCGACCATCCTCAGAAACGCCACCAGCGTGATGCCGATGATGACGGACGTGAGGAGCGTCACCAGCAGGATGTTTCCGCGTTGTGAAGGGGCGTGGTGAAGCTTCATGGCTGGCTCACATGCGATGGGATTCGTGACTGAAAAAGGCCGGAACGTCGGTTTCCAGCGACGCAACCTCGCCTCCGGAGCGGATGATCAATCGTGAGAACCGCCCCGGTTGCGGCGTGAAGCGAGGCCGGCTCGTGCCCCCCAGGGCCGTGCCATCAACGAGACGGTTGCTGTCCAAGGCGTGGACTTCGCTGTTGCGCACTGTTTCAAACGCAAGCAGAACGCCCGTCGCGGGACGCGTCGCAAGACGCCTCTTATTCGGGTCAGGTGCGTGGTTGTGCGTCGAAACGGGTTGTTTGTTGAACATCGGATGCCACATGCAACATCCGAACGTTCAGCAGTTCCTTTGCCATGCAAATGGGCCCGGACTTCATGGAAAGGCGTCGATTGCAGCGCGGGCGGGCAAAGGCCGTGAACCGGCCAGAATGAAGAGGAAGGTTCTGTTGCCCCGCCCCGACTTGCATCGAAACCGGCCAATTTGCGAAGGAACAGCCTCGACTTTGCCGTCGCGGCTGCGGAGGCGGGGAAGGGGTCAGAATCACATCTCGTTCCAGGAGGCGATGTTCCACTGGGTGGCGCCGCCCTGGTTGCCGAGCATTTCGTCGTAATGGAAGCTGAAGTGGCCGTTGAATTTCGCGGAGCCGACAATGGCGGCGCCAACGCAATCGTACTGGTCGTTGCCCCCGCCGCCGGCTTGAAGGTAGGCGCTCGGGGCATAGATGACGCCGGTGAAGGAGGCGTTGCCGCCCAGTTGAATGCTGGTGCAGGTGGGCAAGCCTTTGAACTGGTAGTTCAGCGCGTTGCCGGTGCCGTTCTGGACGCCGTTGCCCGCCAGTTTCGCGTCGCCGCCGCAGTAAACCGTGAGGCTGGCGCCAGGCAGGATGATGATCTCGGATTGGCCGGTCATGGAGAACACTTCGCCCGAAGTGCCCGTGATGTAGAGGATCGCGTTGCCGCGCACGAGCATCTTCGACTGGCCGGACAAACTCAGCGAGCTGAGACTGTAGCTGTCGGTGTCGAGCACGTACGCGTAAGTCTCCGTCGTCGTGGTCGTGTTGGTGGAGGTTGCGTTGTACGTGTAGGTCACCGTTTCGTAGGTGTAGCCGGTGATCTTGTTGTAGTCGTAATAGGTCACCGTCGTGGCCATCGACCCCATGCCCTCGGTGGCGGTGCGCGTGGTGACGGCGCCCAGATACGGCACGGCGGGGGAGGCGGCGTCCGGGTGCGTGGTGCTGGAATCGGGGGTGGTGTTGGTCGTCACGGTTCCGGCGGGGGCCGGGGAGGGATAGGTGGAGGAGGTGTAGAGGCCGTAGTTGGTGGTCACGGTGTTTGTGAAACCGCTGGGATAGACGTTGGTCGTGATGGCGGAGGTGGTGTAGTCGAAGTTGGTGATGGTCACGGTGCCGCCGGTGGGGGTGAGATAAGGGCCGGCCGGGGCCGAGACGTCGGGGAACGAAAGGTTCAGGTCGTTCGAGTAATGGCCGGACTGGATGCCGCTGTTGCCTCCCGCGTGCCAGGAGGCGTCGCCCACCGTCCCCGCGCTGCTGGCCGAACCCCTCGGCCCGGTGCCGACACTGCCGTACACAATACCACCACCTCCCGTGATGGAGGATTCGATGGAGCCGACGAACCCGTTGTCCTTGGTCTTGGATGAGTCGTAGCGGCCGTTGGTGCTGTAGGCCGGGTCGGTCGAGTCAAAGCTGTTCATCGAAATGTTGCCGACCAGTTCGATGCCTCCTTTGGCTACAATGCCGCGGAAACCGGTTCCGGTTTTCGTCGTCGTCACTCTGACGGTCCTGGCGATCTCGTTGGTGGAGAGGGGCGCCTTCATGTAGCCGGTGGCCACGACGACGGGTGGGGAGCTGGTGGAGATGGTCACCTCGTAGCGGGACTGCGTGTCCAGCGTGCGCGAGAGCGTCACGTTGGTCCCGCTCAGGCTCCAGCCGTTGGTCGCCCGCGTCCCGTCCCCCACCGTGTTGAGGTGCGCCAAGGCCTCCTCGATCCCGGCCTCCGCCGCCGGGATGCCCGCGTTCCAGGTCTGCGACCGGTACACCGTGCGGGCCTGCGCGTTGACCATCTCCAGATACGCCGCCAGCGTGATGCCGATGATCACCGAGGTCAGCAGCGTCAGCAACAGGATGCTGCCGTCCTGAGGGGGGCGGGGGGCAATTCTCATGGCTATTGCTTGCGGATGACGATCTTGGCCGACTGCACGCTCTCGGTGTTGACCTTCTGGTTGAGGATGGTGCGCGAGCAGGTCCAGGAAACCCGGATCAGCTTGGCCGTGGCCAGGTCGTTGGTCACCGGAAACTGGTCGAAGGAGCCGCTGACCGGGTTGCGGGCGAAGATGTCCACCGTGAAGGAGTCACACTCCTCCAACAACACCGTGCGGGTGGCGCCCAGGATCTCCGTCAGCGTGCGGGCGTCGGGGCTGTAAACGTACTGCAGGGTGTTGGTGCCCCAGAGGCTGAAGGCGATGGTGTTGTTGGTGTAGCTGGTCATGCCGTCGGCCTGGCGGATCTTGTAGGTCATCTGGTCCAGCGCGTTGCGGCTCAAGCGGTCCAGCTCCTCGTAATTGGCCAGGGCGCAGAAGCTGCGGGCGGTGTAGAAGCTCAACCCGGCCACCGCCGCCAGCACCACCCCGCCGATGCCCGTGGACACGAGCACCTCCATCAACGTCATGGCCCGGCGCCGCCTAGTAGATGTATTGCTGAAGACCATTTTGGCCGACGAAGGTTTTCATCTCGCGGGTGCGGACCAGCCCGCCGTTGGTCCAGGCCAGGGTGACGGTGACTTCCCTGAGCCGGTTGGAGTAGGCGGTGCTGACCGCGGGCGTGCCGAGGGCGATGGTGCCGTAAAAGATCGTGCCGCTGGAGGTGGCGGTGCCGACCGTGGCGCCGGAACTGGCACCGCTGGTCGAAGCGGCGACGGGCACCAAAGTGTCGGTGAAGCTGGCGGGGACAAAGCC
>DATLZF010000483.1:0-2836 GCA_035574135.1 Candidatus Methylomirabilota bacterium | reverse complement strand
AGCGGCCACCAACGCGCACGCCCCTGGCACCGGCTCCACCCGATGGCCCGCCTGCAGGGCCGCGCGCACCACGCGCTCGCCCGGATCGCTGATGCCGGGGCTGCCGGCGTCCGAAACCAGCGCCACGCGCTCGCCCCGGCCGAGCCGGTCCAGGATTTCGCCGCTCCGCCGTGCTTCGTTGAAGCGGTGATAGCTGATCAGCGGCTTGCGGATCTCGAAGTGGGCCAGGAGTTGACCGGTGCGGCGCGTGTCCTCGGCGGCCACCACGTCGCATTCTCGCAACACGCGCAGCGCCCGCAGCGTAATGTCCTCCAGATTGCCAATGGGCGTGGCCACCAGATACAGCGTGGCGGGCGTCAGAGGCGGTGGCGTATCGGGCATTGTCTTGACCTCACTGTGCCGGCCTGCCTGCTGGATTCAAGCCCGTCGTTGAAACTCGGCCCGTTGGAAAACGGCTTGCGGCCCGACTCCAACCTCATCCACGGTCGCCAACCAAAGAAGACGCCACTCGCTCGGCTCCATCGGGTCGGTGCGAAAAAGGTCCTCTTGGTCGATGCCCCCACGTCGGCCGGCGTGGGCATCGGCTACTGCATCGGCAGGGTGGTCTCGATCCGTTCGGTGCCACGCAGAATCACCGCTTTCACCCGGGTGCCGGCGTGGTGGCGGCGCAAGAGCCGGCCGATCAATGCTCCTTCGCTCAGGCGGCCGGCTTCGCCGTCGATCTCGATCAGCACGTCATCCTTGCGGAAGCCTGCCCTCTTGGCGGCGGCATGCTCGCCATGTTCGCCAACGTGCCGGGCCCGCAAGGCGAGTTGATCGGTCCGCAAACCGCGCTGATGGCGTTCTGCGTCCGACAGGTCTTCCAGCAACAGGCCGCCCAGGGCCATCGCCCGCAAGGGCCAGGTGCCCACCCGGCGGGAGATGTCGGCCTGATGACGCCAGCCCTCCGGAAGGGCGAGAGTGATCCGGACGGTCCGGCCCTCTCGCTGCGCCACGACGGGCAACGCAGCGGCATCGGGGGCCTGATGCAGCGCCCAGCTCACGTCGGCGGCGGAGATGAGGGGCTGGCCGGCGAAGCTGACCAGATCGTCGCCCACTCGGAAACCCGCCGCGGCCGCGGGCGATCCTGCGGTCACCGCCTTCACCCGCGCGACATGGTCCAGGGCGAGTTCGAGCCCGACGGTTTCCGGCGCCGGGAACGGATAGATGAGGGAATCGGGAATCGTTTCGTTGCGCTGGCGGTGCACAGCGCGCAGGGCATCGCCGATTTGGTGACAATGCACGCAACTGGCCACGACCTTGTTCTCCCAGTCGAGGTTGCGGGTGTATTTGCCCTGGAGCGTGGGCATGTCCACCGGAGTCTTGTAGGGCGAAGGCCGAGGTTGCTTGCCCGCAAGTGCGTCGCGGTTGGCCGGGTAGTCCTTGTGGAGCAGCAGCGTGCCGATGAGCGCCTTGCGCACTCCCTCGGTCGCCTGCTCGCGGGGATCCTTCTGGTGCACCCACGAGCCATAGCGACCGTAAAGAGTGCCATCGCCGTGGAAGAAGAGCATCGAGAAGGAGAGGTCGAAATCGAACTGAAACCGGGACAGGTCGAGCGCGTTGGCGTTGATGACCCGCACGCGGACAAATTGGTCGAGCAGGGCGGTCAGCTCAGTGTTCTCGGTCAACACGCGGGCGTCGATGCCCGCGCATCCCAGGCACGGAATGCAGCGCAGGACGATCAGGACCGGTTTGCCGGTGCGCCGACCCTCAGCGAATCCGCGCTCGTAGTCGTTGTAAATCCAGCGCGGGTCGTTGTTGAGCCGGGCGCGGTCGTTGAGCACGGCGGCCTTGCGGTCCGGCACCGTCTCCGCAGCCGCGGTGAATGGGAGCAGAGCCACAAGAAGGGGAGTGGCAAAGGCTTTCATGCCCCCGAGCCTGCGCGTCCACGGAAGCCGAAGCAATGCCGCATTTGGGCGGTTCCGCTCGGGGATGCGCGTCTTTGCCGTTTACTTGTGGCATGTGAACTGGCAGGGTCCGCGCATGGCCGAGTTCGTCAATTACGTCAATCATGGTGCGGCGTTGATCACCCCCCGAGTGGTTGAACAAGTGCTCCGGCATTTGCCCATGTGGAAAGTCGAGTTCACCCAGATCAACGCGCCCAAGTTCCCCCATCTGGTCGATCAACTGGAATTCCTCGCCGACGCGGTGGAGGATGTGGCGGAATCCGCCTACAAAGATCTGCCCTACGTGGCGTTTGCCGGCGCCGTGTTTGCCCTGACTTACGCCCACAAGAAGATGGATGTCATTCCCGACCTGATGCCGGCACTGGGACGGGCGGATGATTCCAGCGTTGTCCGGGCGGTGTTGATCCAGCACGAACGGGCCTTCGCCCGCTATGCCGAGGTGCAGGGGATCGACTGGTCGAAGATCACCAGCCGGCCATAACGGCGTTTGGTTGCCCTTGAAACCCCGCTTCTCGGAGGCCCCTCTGACAGAGACCAACGGCGGTCTGGTGCGGTGATTTTCATTGTCGCCGGCCACGGCTTCCGGCGTAACTGAGGCCATGCGGATTGTGAACCTGAATCCCGACACCGGGATTGGCGCCAGCGCGTGGTTGGTCGAGATCGACGGTCATCGGCTGCTCATGGATGCCGGCACGCATCCCAAGCGCGAAGGGTTCGCAAGCCTGCCGCTCTACAAGAAGGTCGCCGGCTCGGAGGTGGATGCCATCGTGATTTCCCACTGTCACCACGACCATGTGGGGTCACTGCCCGTGGCGGTCAGGCATTTCCCGCGGGCGCACGTGATCCTGAGTGAGTTGAGCTACTTCCTCGTCGAGCGGGTACTGCACAAC
>DATLZF010000482.1:0-10079 GCA_035574135.1 Candidatus Methylomirabilota bacterium | reverse complement strand
CCGCCGCAGCAGGCTGTTGTGCCGAGACGACCTTCTGCGCCAGCGCGCCGAGGTCGGCCGGCTGGCGGTCCAGGCTGAGTTTCCCCGTCTCCAACCGTGTTGCGTCCAGCAGGTCGTTGATGCATACCCGCATCTGATTGCAGCTTTCCCGGGCGATATTGAGGTATTCCCGCTGGGCGTCGTTGAGGGGGCCGGCGATGCCTTCGAGCACGATCGAGACAAACTCGCGCGCCGAAGTCAGCGGGGTCTTCAGTTCGTGGGAGAGCGTGTGATAAAAGTTCTGGATCTCCTCGTTGCGTGCGACCAGGTGCCGATGGGATTCCTCGAGCTGGGCCAGGATGCGCTGTTTTTCCTCCTCGGCTTCCTTGCGTTCGGTCACATCCCAGCCGATTCCCTGCACCCCGATCATGCGTCCTGCCTCGTCGTAGCAGGGCGTTTTGAGCACCTGCTGAAAGCTGCGCCGATGTTGGAGAGTGACGACTTCTTCGATGTCCTCGAGGGGGTCTCCCGATTCGATCACCTTCCGGTCGTCGCGGAGGAATTTTTCCGCCACGTCGGGTTGGAAGAAATCGTGGGCGGTGCGGCCGAGGAATTCCTCCTGCGAGACGCCGAGGCAGTCGCACAGATGCTCGTTGCCGAAGGTGTATTGTCCCTCGAGGTTCGTGCGCCAGATGTGAACGGGGAGATTCTCGACCAGCGAGTGATAGAGTGCGCGCGAGTTCTTGAGCGCCTCGGCGATGCGCCGGCGCTCGGCGATCTCGCGCTGCAGTTCGAGGTTGGCCTGGGCCAGTTCATGGGTGCGCTGGTCCACACGGAGTTCGAGTTCGCCGTGGGCCCGGTGCAGCGCATCCTCGATTCGCTGGCGTTCCTGGATTTCGGCCTGCAGCCCGACATTGACGGTGTTGATTTCAGCCGTGCGCTCGGCCACCCGCTGCTCCATCTCCTGCCGGGCGCTTCGGAGTTGCGTCTCGGCTTCGCCCAGGCGCTGGTCAAGACATGTCAGCCGCCGCCCCGTCAGCACGATGCCGCCGGCCGCCGTCAGGGTGCCGAACAGGATCCACCAGCCCGTGCCGGAGGCGTGGCTCGCTGCCGCGGCGGCGTGATGTCGCACGGCGGCGGCGGCACGGCCGCCGGCTTGGATGAGCAACTGGTCCAACCGGGCGTGCAACTGACGCGTTCCGTCGGAGGCCAGCAACCACCGGGCGGTGGTGTGATCGTGGCCTCGGCCGACGTGGAGGACATGATCGGCCAGCGTCAGGCAGTCGTGGGCAGTTAATTCCAGTTGGGTTAGGAGTTCCTGCTGGCGCTGATCGTGACCGGCCAGACGGCGGAGAGGCGATACGTTGGCGGCCAGATCCGTGGCCGCGGTATGGAACGGTTGCAGATCCGCGGCTTGACCGGTTCTCTCGTAACACCGGGCATGAAGGGCCATCCGGTCGTGGAGGTTACGCAGGACCATGAGTCGGGACAGCAAGGCATGATCGCAGGTCAGGTTGTGCTGTGCCAGAGACTGTAGATGGGATCGATGCCACGCCAGCCCGCCGAGGAGGAGTGTCAGGAGAGCAAGAAGCCATGACGTGCCGGCGAGGGTCTGGTGGAGGCGTCCTTGCATGCGTTCAACAAGGACGACGCCTCCCGGGCGAGCCGGTGGCGCGCGCCGTTCGATGTCCCGTGGGCCCGTCTGTGACTCGTGGTTCGTTCACAAGAACTCCCCACGTTATCGGCTGGATCGGAACTTGGTTTAACGGTGCATGCCGGATGGCCGCCCCCGTACCGGGCCACTTGGGCGGATGCCGCCGCGTCGTATCCACACTGCTCCCGCCTGCTCGGACGGGCGCCCCTGGGTGCCGGCACCGGCGGGGCGTCGAGGGTGATCGATCGGCTGGCCTGTTGCGCCACGACGGGCGCCATTAGAACCGGATCATCGTCTGGATGTAGAACCAGTGCGCGTCGGCGGATCCGCCGGCGTTGGCCCAGCTTTGGTCGATGTAATCGCCGGTGAAAAAGTGACCGTAGCCGGCCTCGAGGGATGCAAACCTGGTCAGTGCGTAGCCTGCAATCACGTCCACTTCGCCGCCGACAAAGCTGTCGTAGGATGGGTTGCGATTGAAGCCGGTGCCGGTGCCCACGCCGCCGCCGGTCCGGGGCACACCGCCGACGTTGTAGAGGTTGTCCGCCGTGTCCGCGAGCCAGAAGAGGTGACCTTCGACCGCCAGGGATAGGCGCGTCGTGGGCCGGATCTGAAAGATGCCGCGCACGTCGTGCAGGTTTTGCCAAGAGAGGTAGTCGGCGTAGCCGTAGAACTTGTGGTTGGTGGGATACAGGTTGTCGAAGGTGTTGTGGTCGTCGTCCGTGGCGCTGTCGTCGCCCGAGCCATAGGCATATTCGATGGCGACGCGCGGCTTGCCCACGGTGTCGGCGAAGGTGTAGCCGACATTGGCCATGACGGCGTAGGCGTTGTGATCCTGCCGGTCGCTGGTGTTGGTGGGCTTCCAGTTGCCGACCTGATAGGCGCCCTCGACGGTGTAGTCGAAGCGGCCCAGGGCGTTGGTGGCCGACCGCAGACGGGCGCCGAAGGTGTAGATGTCGCGCGCGGTGGGGGCGCCCACTTGGAAGGGTGCGAACGCGCCCGGGTTGGCGCGGGTGCTGCCGACGCCGTCATTGCGGGAAAAGACGTAAAACTCGCTGATGGTCTTGGGAATCTGGCGAGTG
The DNA here is from genome assembly GCA_035574135.1 of Candidatus Methylomirabilota bacterium. Lineage (GTDB taxonomy): Bacteria > Verrucomicrobiota > Verrucomicrobiia > Limisphaerales > DATLZF01 > DATLZF01. The sequence goes on along the minus strand of DATLZF010000482.1, from coordinate 7,367 downwards.
GTGACGTGGAGGCCGGAGAACTGGTTGTAGTCATTCCACCCGTTGAGAGCGTTGTCATCCGGCAGGACGATTTTGCCGGTGAACAGTTCGGCCGCGAACCATTCGTGCTGCCAGCGCAGTTTTGCGGCGTCGAAGACGCGCCCAATGTTGTGCCAGCCGAAGGCGCCGACCAGCCGTTCGTCGCCGTAGCTGATTTCTTGGCGACCGATCTTGGCGGAGAGGGGGAACTCTTTGTGGTTGCCCACGGTGAAGAAGGCTTGGTGGATGTCGGCGGGATCGTCCGTCTCGAACGCCGGCGTGCGATCGTCGCCCGAGGTGGAACTGCTGCGCCCCTCGACGAGAAAGCTCCACCACTTGGCGTTGTAGCCGGCGCGCAGCAGTATCTTGTCGCTGAAATAGCTGTTGTCGTTGTCCGCACCGTTGGCCCGGAAATCATTGTTAGCGGGCAATCCCAGGCCGTTTTCTTTGAGCTCGAAGCGCAGCCGGGCCGAGCCGCTCAGGTCCCATGCCGAGTAGTAGGGATCCCGCTGCCGCAGGTATTCGTTGAGAAAGCCCGCGAACGGTTGCGGCGGGGGCGGCGGCGCGTATTGAGCCAGACCGGTGGTCGCACCGCCCAGTCCCAGAGCGGTCGAGGTGAGTGCCAGGAGGGATTTCTTCATACGGAAACAGTCTCTGACTTTGCTCGGTGGCCGAATTGATCTGCATCAAGGGATTGAAGGTTGACGTGAGCTGCGGCGGAGGGAAGAGCATCCGGGAGTGGGGAGGACGGCAGCGCGGGCGACGTCGATTTCCGGCGATGCGCGTGTACCTCGAGAAACTCGATCAGTTGCTCCCGCAACGGGTAGTAATCCGGGTGGTCCAGGACCGCCTGGCGTTCGCGCGGCCGCGGGAAGTTCACCTCAAGGATGGCTCCGACTTCCGCTTCCGGGCCATCCGTCATACACACGATGCGGTCGGAGAGGAAGAGGGCCTCGTCCACGTCGTGCGTGACCATGAGGGCCGTGATGCGGTTCTTGCGCCAGAGATCGATGAGCACGTGCTGCAGTTCGCAGCGGGTCAGCGCATCGAGCATCCCGAAAGGCTCGTCGAGAAGCAGCATTTTCGGCCGGAGCGCAAAGGCACGGGCGATGCCCACGCGCTGGCGCATGCCCTGTGACAATTCGGCGGGCTTCTTGTGCATCGCGTCGCCGAGTCCCACCACGGTGAGATAGTACTCGGCGATCTGCCGCCGCTCCTGGCGGCTTGCCGTGTAGAACACCTGGTCCACGCCCAGCATCACGTTCTCGAAGGCCGTCAACCACGGCAGCAACGACGGGGATTGAAAGACGACTCCGCGGTCCGGCCCGGCGCCCGTCAGTTCTTTTCCGGCCAGGATGATGCCGCCGCTGGAGATGTCGTTCAAGCCTGCCAGCATGGACAGCACGGTGGACTTGCCGCAGCCGGAATGCCCGATCAGGCAGACGAATTCGCCCTTGCGAATGCGCAGGTTGAAATCCTTGACGATGATGGCCGGGCCTTTGGGCGTCGGATAGATCTTTGTCAGGTTGGAGAGTTCAACGTAATCGCTCATGTCAGGAATTGACGGCCACGGTTTCCTCCTTCACCTCGTTCCGACGCCGGGGGAGCCGCCGGCCGCCGATGAGTGGAGGCGGGACACTCAAATCCTCCGGCTCAATGTCCGGCAGGATCAATTTCCGCGTCAGGGACAGGTGCCGATCCGGCCTCGAGTTCAACAGGAAGTCCATCACTTCGCGACGGAGTTGCTTGAAACGGGGATCGTGATTGAGAGCCTTGCGATCGCGCGGACGGGGCAGATCAATGGGGAAGGAGGGCCCGAGCGTGGCTCCGGGTCCCGCCGTGAGCGGGATGATCCGATCCGCCAGGTAAATGCCCTCGTCGGGATCGTTGGTGATCAGCACCACGGTTTTGCGGCTCTCCTGCCAGATGCGGGAAATTTCGTCCTGAAGCGACGAGCGGGTCAGGGCGTCCAGTGCCGACAGCGGCTCGTCGAGGAGCAAAATCTGGGGATCGATGGCGAGGGCACGGGCCACGCTCACGCGCTGGCGCATGCCGCCGGATAGTTCGCTGGGCCGCTTGTTGCGGGCCGGGGTGAGGTTCACCATGGCGATGTGTCGTTCGACGTGATCGGCCTTCTTCGCCGGCGCCCAGTTGGGAAAGCACTGGTCCACGGCGAGGTGGATGTTCTCGAACACCGTCAGCCAGGGTAACAGGGAATAGTTTTGGAACACGATGCCGCGGTCCGGCCCCGGCGCGGTGATCTCCAAATCGTTGAGCGTAACCGAACCGGTTTGAGGTCGGAGCAATCCGGCAATCAAGTTGATCAGGGTGGTTTTGCCGGAGCCGGAGAAGCCGACGATCGCCACGAACTCACCCTTTTCAATCCGCAGATTGATGTCACGCAACACCTCGGAGCGGTGGCCATTGGCCCCAAAGCCGATGCTGACATGGTTAAGTTCCAGAAAGGCCATAATGTTCCGTGTGGGTTCCAGGTTCAGGTTGTCGCGCCCGGCGATCTGGCGGGCCTGGCTCGCGCTGCCAGCCCCACCGGGCCGTGGCCGCGGAAGGCGGCGCACCCCGGGCGCGCTGCCTGAGGTCCTCCGGAGATAGCTGCAATGGTGGGGGCACGGTTGGTGTTACTTTGTTGATGGGTGTTCCAAACGGCCTGCGTGGGCGCTGCCTCTGAATGGTTCAGGCGGTCTTAAATCGTCGTTCCACCAGGCTCATCAGCCGGTCGAGCACGAAGCCGACAACACCGATGGTAAGAATGCAAAGGATGATCCGGGAATAATTCAGCGCGTTGTACTCCTGCCAGAGGAATCCGCCCACCCCGGGGCGGCCGGTGAGCATCTCCGCCGCGACGATGACGAGCCAGGCGATGCCCAGGCTGAGCCGAAAACCGGTGAACATGTAGGGCAGCGTTGCCGGGATCAGCACCTTGAAGAGCGTCTTGCTCCGCGAGAGCTTCAACACCCGGGCCACGTTCAGGTAATCCTGCGGAATCGATCGTACGCCGACGGCGGTGTTCAGCACCGTGGGCCACATGGCGCAGACGGCGATGGTGAAGAGCGCACCCAACTCACTCGCCTGCCGGCCGGCGCCGAGGAACAACACCAAGCCCAGCGGCAGCCACGCCAGCGGCGACACCGGCCGCAGAATCTGGATGATCGGGTCGAACGTCTTGGTGAACGCCTTTGACAGGCCGAGCATGAAACCGATGGGCGTGCCCACCAGCAGCGCGATGGCGTAGCCCTTGGCCACCAAGACGAGCGAGTACCAGGTAAAGCGGAGAATGCCCTGATCCATCTCGCCTCGCTTTTCGAACGGCGCCAACACGTAAGGCTTGCTTTCGATCCAGGTCTGAGCCGGCGATGGCAGTTCCTTCGAGACGGTTTTGCTCAGGACGTACCAGATGATGACGGTGGCGGCAAAGCCGAAGAGCGGCAGGATGAGCCAGTCGATTTTCTTGAGCCAGGTGGTGTTCATGAAACTGTGGGCAAGCCGGGCGTGCGGGGGGTCGTGGTCCGGGGCCAAAGAGGGAAACGGCGTCTCATCCCTTGAGATTGCCAACCGAGAAGCCCTTGGCGTAGGCCTCGAGGTCGCCGGTGGGATCGAACTTGATGCCGTCAAACATCTCCCAGCCGCTGTCGTCCGGACCGCGGTCCGTCACGCCGATCTCTTTCATTGCCTCGGCGTAGAGATCGCCCCGCATCACCTGTCGGGTGATGCCTTCGTAGTCAGGCGCGCCCGTGACCATGCCCCAGCGGCGGAACTGGGTAAGCCACCATTTGCAGAACTTCGGTTGAGGGTAGTTGCAGTTGCGCTTGCTGAAGTGCATGGGGAACTCGTCCGTCGTCGTTCGCCCGTCGCCGTAATCCATTTTCCCCAACAAGCGATCCAGGATGACGTTCTTGTCGCAGTTGATGAAGTTGGGCTTGCTGACGATTTCGCACTGCTCGGGGCGGTTTGCCATGTCATCCAGCCAGACGCTTGCCTCGTGCAAGCCCTTGAGCACGGCCTTGACGGTCTTGGGATGCTTCTCCGCGAAGTCGAGGGTGAAGGCGCAGACCTTCTCCGGGTGGTCCCTCCAGATGTCTTGCGTGGTGACGCTGGTGAAACCGATCTTGTCCGCAATGGCGCGGGCGTTCCAAGGCTCGCCGACGCAGAAGCCGTCCATCTTGCCGATCTTCATGTTGGCGACCATCTGTGGTGGCGGAATGGTGATGAGCGAGACGTCCTTGTCGGGATTGATGCCGCCCGCGGCGAGGTAGTAGCGCAGCCACATGGCGTGCGTGCCAGGAGGGAACGTCATGGCGAAGGAGAGCGGTTCGCCGAGTTTCTTGGCCTGTTCGGCCAGAGGCTTGAGGGCCCTGGGATCGGCGCCCACTTTCCCCTTCCAGTCGGCCTTGAGCGTGATGGCCTGGCCGTTGCGGTTGATCAGCCACGGGATCACCATTGGCTTCTTGGGTGAACCCAGCAGCCCCATGGTGCTGGCGATGGGCATGCCGATCAGCATGTGCGTGAACTGATTGTCGCCGGAGGAAAGGGAATCGCGGATGGCTGCCCAGTTGGCGCCTTTGGCGATGGTCACGTCGAGGCCGTATTTCTTGAAGAAGCCTTTTTCGACGCCGATGACGAAGGGCGAGCAGTCCGTCAGCGCGATGATGCCGCAACGGAGTTTTGGCATTTCCGGCGCGTCGCTGGCGTGGACGCTTCCGACCCAGCCGCGCGGCAGTCCGCCGAGCAGGGCGGTGATGCCGACGCCGCGGGCGGCGGAACGCAGAAAGGTTCGGCGGTTTATGTCGGGGCGAATCGATTTCGAGTGCATCACAACGGGGGTTCAATCAGCGCGGGCACGGACGGCAAAGCGGGTACGAGAGCGATCTCAGTTGAGAGACGCGTTCGGCGTGTGAGGGAGAGGTCCCGCCACCGACCGAATGCATTTTGCTTCATACGTTGTCATCTGCCGCCTCGCGGACTGCGCCATGTTTGCGGCTCACTAGCCGCCCCTGTGCCACGGCGAAACCGGCACCGAGAAAATGCGGGGATTGTCGTAATCCGGGATGTGAACGGGATTCATAACGGCTCCGCCATTCGCGCAAACCGTTTGTAATGGAAGGTTGGCTCGGGGCTGAGGGCGGGGAAAACGGGCGGCCCACGCCCTTGGGGGCCCTTCTGGTCGGGCCGGTCGCGCGCCATCATGGCGGCGCCGGTGTGCGGTTTTGTGCAACGCCTGCGCTCACCGAGGCTAATTATCGCCACAGCGCCCTGGAAGCGGCTCCCAGAATCCGGGCTCGTGCGTCGCCACCGACGTGAGGAGGCGGCAAGCCGGGCAGAACCGAACCCTTCGGCCTCGAAACCCCGGCGGCTGTGGATCGTGAAACCGCTTCGAGTTCCTGCAAGGAGCAGTCGGTGAAGGCTCGTGTGCCGTCAGTACCAGTTCCGGAGGCGCACCTCGATGCCCAGATCAGCCCCCACGCGGCGCTTGAAGTCGTTGAGATCGGAGAAAGTGCCGCCCTGATTGCGGTAGTGATACGGATACACCACGCGCGGCCGGAAGGCTCGCACCGCGGTGGCGGCGTCCGCCACGGTCATGGTAAACGGCACGTTCATGCAGACGAACGCCACGTCGATGTCCCGCAAGGCCCGCATTTCCGGGATGTTCCCCGTATCGCCGCTCATGTAGAGGCGACGGCCCCCGACATTCAGCACATAGCCGTTGCCCGCGCCGGCGGGATGGTTCTGGTTGTAGGCCGGCACGGCCTCGATGCCGATGCCCATCAGGTTCGTCCGTGCCCCGTTGCTCATCACGGTGGTCACACTACGGAGCGCCGCGGACATGCCGTTAAAGACCGCGCTCGGGGCCACGATCATGGTGCTGTTCGTTCGTACGGCGTCGAGCGTCGTGGAACTGAAGTGGTCGCCGTGGCTGTGGCTGACAAGAATGAGGTTGGCCCGGGGCAATCCCTGATACAGCGTCGCGGCGCCCACGGGGTCGTTGTAGATCATCTTGTCGTTCCAGCGCATGACGAAGGTGGCGTGGTTGATGGGGTGGATGACCACCTCGCCGTCGTCCGTGACGAGGTGGTCGCCCGTGAGGACGTTGCTGGAGGTGACGGACGCGGCCCGAAAGGCCCTGGCCCGGGTGTAGGGAGCGCCTGAGTCGATGTGCTGGTTGATACCGGTGCTGCGCAGGGTGACGAAACCATGCCAGCCCCGTGCGAAATCACTGGCCTCGACCCGGAAGTGTTCGCCGGTCGGGGCGCTGAGTTTCAGTAACACTTCGCGATTGGTCAGTCGTTGCGGGATCGCGAAGCGGAGGTCGCCTTGGGCGGGCAGGTTCTGAACGGTGGCTGCCGTCCCCAGACCCGCACTCACGCACCAGACCATTCTGAGGACGCCGATCTTCATCAATCGAACTTCCGTCAGCCGCCGCCGCTCACGACAGTTTCTTCTTTGCGTCCTCGGAGACCTCGATCTTCGTGGTGCCGACGTCCGTGATCTCGACGGTGGTGGTGCGGTCGATCTCCACGTCGTTGCCACCGAAGCTCATGCTGCCCTGGACCTTGAATTCGTATTTGGAGAGCAGGCCGTCCTTGATCCAGAACTTGACGGAACCCTTGGCGTTGCTGATGGCCGGCCCTTCGCCGCCGCCACGGCCCCGGCCAAACGCCATGAGCCCTCGCGCGCCCTCCTCGGTCAGTTCGCCCGCGTAGGCGTCACCGTCCTTTTTGAGGGCCTTGACCTTGCCAGCCAGTTCCTCGGCTTCGACTGCGGGGGTCTTGTAGTTTTGCAACATGCGCGCGAGGAACCGCCCGCCGCCGCGTTGGCCACCTCCCCCACCCCCGGACTCGGCCGCTTCGGCCAGGGATTGCCAGCCATCGGCCGTCTTGATGGCGCCCTTGTCCCCCTTGAGCACCGCCTCGGTGGTGTTGTCACCGCGGGTCATGGTCAGCACGGTGTAGCCGCCCTTTTCGGTCTTGCCGTCGGTGGGGCCGCCCCGCCGGCCGCCGGGGCCGCCGGCGGATTCGACGTCGGTGTGCCAGGAATAGTTGGCCTTGTCCGCCAGTTTCTTGCAGGCGCCTTTGACCTCGGCTTGGAGGTCGGCGTCGGCTGCCACCAGCGATCCCGTCACGAGGATGGAAGCTGAGAGTAGAAGCAGAGATTTCATGGCATGAGCTTGGTTGAGGTTTGATGTGTGCATTTATGGGTGTCGGGGAAAAAGACCGTGATGGGGGTGCGCAGGTTACGGTGTTCTTGCGCACACCGTCCACGTCGCGACGCCACGGATGTAATGCGCTTTGGCGGTTGGGAACGTCGCTGGCTCGAGCGGTGCCGAGGCGTGGCGG
>DATLZF010000481.1:0-2791 GCA_035574135.1 Candidatus Methylomirabilota bacterium | reverse complement strand
ACGGCAAACACGTGCTGATCGAGAAACCGGGCGCCATTTCGGTACGCGAGCTTGATCAACTTGCCGCCGCTGCCGCGCAAACCGGCGCCCTTGTGCGGGTGGGCTACAATCATCGTTACCATCCGGCCTGTCTCAAGGCGTTGGAGATTTATCGCAGCGGGGCGCTGGGTCCGATGATGTTCGTGCGGGGGCGCTACGGCCAGGGCGGGCGGCTCGGCTATGAGCGGGAATGGCGGGCCGATCCGAAGCTCTCCGGCGGCGGCGAACTGATCGACCAGGGCGTACATCTCATCGATTTGGCGGGGATTTTTCTGGGCGAGTTCACGCGGGTGGAAGGGCATGTCTCCACGCTGTTCTGGAAGATGCCGGTGGAAGACAACGCCTTCCTCAGCCTGCGCAATGCCGAAGGAAAGACGGCGTGGCTGCACGCCAGTTGCACGGAGTGGAAAAACCTCTTCAGCCTCGAGATCTACGGCCGCGACGGCAAGCTGCACTGGGAGGGCCTGGGCGGCAGCTATGGCCTGGAGCGCCTCACCCACTACCGCATGCTGCCGCAAATGGGGCCGCCCGACACGACCGCCTGGGAATTCCCCCGCGGTGACGAGTCCTGGAAACTGGAGATGGAGGAGTTCTTCGAGGACATCCGCCGGCACCGCACCCCCGTGCCGGGTTTGAAGGAGGCGCGGGCCGCCCTCACGGTGGTGGAGACGATTTATTCGCGGCGAACGGGGCCTTGAGCGGCGGCCGCCGATTCGAGGCGTTTGACCAGGGTTTGCTTGATGCCCGCGTAGAGGCTGTTGGTGATGGCGTCGAGGTGCCGACGAGCCTCGGCGAAACGTTCGTTCAAGATGTTGAGCCGCGCGAAATGGACGAGCACACCCTGCCGTTCGATGTCATCACGGGCCAGTTCGTGCGCCCGCTGCCAGGCCGCCAGTGCCTCGTCGTTCAACTGTCGCACCGCCTGCCGGTCCTTTTCCGGATCGCCGGTCGGAGCCGGCTTCACGCCGTAAAAGGTCTCTGCGTAACGCGTGGCGAGCAGAAAGTTGTTGGTGTCCAGGGCCAGCGCCCGGCGATACAGAGCCAGCGACTTCTGGAACACCTCGGGTTCGGTGATTTTGAAGAAATTGGTGGCGTCGCGGCGGAACAGATAGACGGTGGTGGCCAGGTTCTCGTAATAGACGGCCTCCGCGGGATCGAGTTCGATGGCCTTGAGGTAGTATTCGAAGGCCTTCGCCACCGGTCCGTTGTGCCCGTAAAAGTTGGCCAGGTTGTTCCACGCCGCCGGGTCGCCGGGGTTCAACTCACGGGCCTTCTCCCACTGCACCCGGGCGGCTTCCTCCTCCTGGATGTCGTTCAGAAAGCTTCCGTAGGCCAGCCGCGCACCGGCATGATTGGGATGTTCCCGCAAAAAATCCTCGTAAGCCCTCTTCACGCTGTCGAGCCGCTGCCGGACCCGTGACCGCAGCGTGGCCTGCGCGATCGGGTCTTCCCGCGCGGCGCCTTCCCGCGCGTCGCGGATCCACTGATCGGTCTCCTCTTGCGCGGCATCGTCGTCCTCCAGGAGTTTCTGGAAGGCTCGCTCGATGGGATCGTTGGGGTTGGGCACCGTCACCGCCACGCCGGTCTTCTGGTGGATGAGATTGCTCACGGCCGCCGGCGGATTGGTGGCCACCGCGGCGCTCAGAAGTCCGATCAGCAGATTGCTCACAGGGGCAACCTAACAGTGGGGACCGACGCAAACAACCTTCGGTTGCGCCCCCGCCCGGCCGCAGCACAAATGAGCCTGACCCCTCGCGTCGGATCGGCTCTACTCCGGGCGTGCGCGATCTCCTGGCACACGTCGAGCAATCCATCCGGCGCCACTGTGAACTGGCGGACGGCCAGCGCATCCTCGTGGCGGTATCGGGTGGACTGGATTCCCAAGTGTTGCTGCATCTGTTGCACCGGCTCGCTCCGGCCCGCGGCTGGCGGCTCGTCGTGGCCCACTTCCATCATGGACTCCGGGGCCGTGCCAGCGACGCGGACGAGGCGCTCGTCCGCCGGACGGCCGAGCAACTGAGGCTCCCCTGTCTCGTCGGGCACGGGCAGGTGCGCAAGCTGGCGGACGAGGAGGGACTCTCCGTGGAAATGGCCGCGCGCCGACTGCGCCACGACTTTCTTGCCCGGGCAGCCCTGCGGCGCCGCTGCCCCGTCGTGGCGCTGGCCCATCACGCCGATGATCAGGTCGAATTGTTCTTCCTGCGGCTGCTGCGCGGCGCCGGGGCCGAAGGTCTGGCGGGCATGGGTTGGACGAGTCCTTCCCCGGCCCGCCCCGAGGTTCGGCTCGTGCGTCCGCTGCTGGATGTGCCCAAGTCCGCGCTGCGGCAGTTCGCCGAGTTGGCACGCCTGCCATTTCGCGAGGATCGCAGCAACGCCTCCTTCGAGGCGCTGCGCAATCGCCTCCGTCACGAGGTTCTCCCGCTCTTGAAACGCACCTGCCAGCCCGCACTGGAGCGAGTGATCCTGCGGCAGATGGACATCCTCGAGGCCGAAGCGCGGCACCTGGACGCCGAGGCCCGCGCCTGGCTGGAACGTCGCCGGCCTTCGTTCGACCGCCTCTCCACGGCGCTGCAACGCCACTGCCTCCGCCTGCAACTGCTCGCGCTTGGCGCGCGCGCGGACTTCGACTGGATCGAGCAACTGCGCGAGACCCCGCAGCGCGCGGTTACCATCCGGCCCGGCCTGGTGATCGCCCGGGAACCCGACGGCACCCTGCGCGCCCGGCGCGAGGTGCCTGGCGATTCAGGCCCCG
>DATLZF010000480.1:0-2234 GCA_035574135.1 Candidatus Methylomirabilota bacterium | reverse complement strand
CCGCCGGTCGCGAACAGGCCCAAGTCAGGGCGGGAGTCGATCGTGCCGGCCCATCCGTCGTGGGCCTCGACCCGGGAGAGCCACTCTCCGGTGTGGGCGTCCAGTTCCTGGAGTACCCCCTTCCGATCCAGGTACGCCACGGCCTGCCCGTCGGGGCGGAAGACGATCTGTCGAGTGGCGAACACTTCCGGCAGCACCTCTTCGTCGGGGATACGATACCGCTTGCGGAAGCGCCGGGTCAGGGTGGGGAAGTCGCGCACCTCGAACTGCAGCCACTCCTCCTCGCCGATGACCGCGACGGCTGTGCCGTCAGGACTGAAGGCAAGGCCATCGACCTGGGCATTGACATTGAACCCCGCGCGATAGGTCTGGACCGCATCCTTGTCCAGGGCGGCGAACCTTACGGTGGCCAGGCCCTGGTCGTTGCGCACGTAACCCAGCAGGCAGCCGTTGGGGTGGAGCGTCAGAGTGGTGTCGCTGTGGTCGAAGTGGCCGACCAACTGGCCCTTGGCCCCGAACACCGCCGTGTAGGTCCGCGATTCCCAGGGGTCCTTGCCGCGGTCACGCGGCCGAACCCAGCCGCCGGCCAGGAGCAACTCGCCGTCTGCCGAGAAGGCCAGGACACTGGCGATCCGCGGATCGGCGATCGTACTCGCTAAGCTGCTCTGGGGCAGGCGCCGCAACTCGATCGGACCGCTGCAGCGGGCGGCGGCGATCAGGTTGCGGGTGGGGTGAAAGATGGCGTCGGCCTGGGGCGGACCCCACTCGTCGGGATCCTCGGCTTCCCCCGCGGGGTGGAACGAGGTCAGCCGGCGAAACCGATAAGCCTCGTCCCACTCCCAGACGCTGACCCCGAGTCCGCCGGAGGTCAGCGCCAGCAGCCAGCGCTTCGTCGGGTGGAACCGAACCCGGGCGACCGCGTCCTTCAGGTCGATCTCCGCTAGCCGTTTCATCCTCACCTCTGGTAGAGCAAGTTCATCGATGCTTTCTCGTCCATGATACACAGACGGACAAGACGCCGCCCCGCCGGAGTATTGTGGTTGAAGCTGTAGTAGACGCGCTCCGGCGGGATGCCGCGCTGGCGCAACAACGGCTGGCACGACCGCCGGCAGGGGGAGCGCTCGGTGTACAGGGCCTCGATCTGGTTTGCCCCGATGCCTTGGCGGCGCAGCCGGTTGAGCAGGTTCCGCTCGGCGTGCGGCCCGCCGGGTGTGTTGGCCGCCGCCATGTAGCGGATCCGGCCCTGGGCGTCACGATAGCGGGCCACGGCAACGTTACGGCTGCGGCCTAGGCGGTTGTGCCAGCGATACAGGATCGCCTCGTTCACCAGCCGCGCTCCTGTATGGCGGTTCATGTGCTCCGGGCGGAAGTAGTAGGGTCGCTCGTTCGCGGTCGGGGCGTAGGTGTTGTGCGACCAGACCGCGAAGCCCCAGTACTGGTCGCCCACGAAGTAGGTATGGTAGTCGGCGACCCGCATAATATACACCGGCACTTCCCGGCTGGTGGAGCGGAGCTGCGTGACGGTCAACCAGGAGCCGCGCTCCTCCCCAGCGAGGCGGTCGCCCACCTCCAGCTCCCCGGCCGCCACCCAGCCCTTGCCCTGGGCGTAGAAGGGGTGCTCTGCTGTCGTGAGGATGACTCGGCCACCGACGTGCAGCTCCACGATCGGCGCCAGGCTGGTGAACACTTCCTCCGCCACCTTGGGCTCGACCGGCCCGTTCGGGTCGCCCTCAGCCCGCGACAGCATGAAGTCGCCGGCGCGGATCTCCTCGATCCGCTTCGCGCCGCCCGGGGTCCGGATCGGTGTTCCCGCGGCGAAGCAACTCCGCCGGAACAGGAAGGGCACGACCGCGGTGACCAGGTCGAAGGCGCCGGTGATGTCGCGGTCGGCGTCCACCGTACCGAGGCTGCCGCCGGCCGTGATGCTGCCGGTGATGTCGCGGTCGGCGTCCACGGTCGTGATGCTGCCGGCGACGTTCACAGTGGCCGAGATCGTCTCACCCGCCGTCAACATCGTCAGGTTGCCGCCGACGGTGGTCGTAATCGAACCGCTCACGTCGCGCCCGGCGGAAATGGTGCCGATCGTACCGGAAGCGCTGATGGTGGCGTTCTGGACGCTCCAGCCGCTGCCGGCGGTGATCGAGCTGATGCCGCCGCCCGAGGCGGTGATCGTGCCGGCAACGGTGCGGGTAGCGCTGACCGAGCCGATGGAGGTGCCGGCACGGATGCTGGCG
>DATLZF010000479.1:0-3725 GCA_035574135.1 Candidatus Methylomirabilota bacterium | reverse complement strand
CCCCGCCGCATGTTGAGATTGAATGTTTTTCCGGTCGCGCTGTGGCGCTGGGTTGTTCGGGTGGGGATGGTGGTGTCGCTGGCAGGCGCATCGCGGGAGCTTCTGGCGCAGGCCGCGCTTCCGTTCAATCCGCCCGTGGTGGCGCCGGCTTCGGGAGAGGCCGAGCTGGCACTGAAGAAATTCAGGGTGGCGCCGGGGCTGAAGGTGGATTTGTTTGCGGCCGAGCCGCTGTTGGCCAATCCCGTCGCCATCTGCACAGACGAGCAGGGCCGGTGGTACGTGGCCGAGACCTACCGTCTGCACAAGGGTGTGACGGACATTCGGGCCCACATGAACTGGCTGGACGAAGAACTGGCTGCGCGCACGACGGCCGATCTGGCGGCGTTGCTGCAGCGGCACGGGGTCAAGCGGCTGCACGACGAGTCGGAGCGCGTCCGGCTGGTCCAGGATCGGGATGGCGACGGGCGGGCGGATCACGCGACCATTTTCGCCGAGGGTTTCAACACGTCGGTGGACGGCCTGGCGGCGGGCGTGCTGGCGCGCAAGGGCGACGTGTATTTTGCCAACATCCCGCATCTGTGGCTGCTGCGAGACCGGAACGGCGATGGCGTGGCGGAGGTGAGGCAGTCGTTGCACTACGGTTTCGGCGTGCGCTCGGGTTTCATTGGTCACGACCTGCACGGGCTGCGGATGGGGCCCGACGGGAGGCTGTATTTCAGCATTGGCGACCGGGGCTTCAACGTGCAGGCCGGCGGACGCGACCTGGCCTCGCCCGAAAGCGGGGCGGTGCTGCGGTGTGAGCCGGATGGTTCGGGACTGGAAATCTTTGCCACCGGCCTGCGTAATCCGCAGGAGCTGGCGTTCGACGAGCACGGGAACCTCTTCACGGGGGACAACAATTCGGATGGCGGGGATCAGGCCCGCTGGGTGTACCTGGTCGAGGGAGGCGACAGTGGCTGGCGCATCGGCTGGCAGTTTATCGAGCGACCCAACTCGCGCGGGCCGTGGAATCAGGAGAAGCTCTGGCACCCCGAGTGGGACGGCCAGGCGGCCTACCTGCTGCCGCCCATTGCGAACCTGGGCAACGGCCCGGCGGGGCTCACGTTCTATCCGGGCACGGGGCTGCCGGAGCGTTACCGGGGGCATTTCTTTCTCGCCGATTTCCGGGGCGCCAGCCAGGGCAGCGGCGTGCATGCGTTCACCGTGCGGCCGAAGGGCGCAGGGTTCGAACTCGTCGGCCGGCAGGAGTTCATCTGGAACATCCTGGCCACCGACGTGGAGTTCGGAGTGGACGGTGGCCTCTACGTTTCGGATTGGGTGGAGGGCTGGGGCACGACGGGCAAGGGACGCCTGTATCGCGTGCATGATCCGGCGCTGGACCGCGACCCTCTCGTGCTCGAAACCAGGCGGCTGCTGGCCGAGGACCTGAGCCGGCGGCGGGCGAAGGACCTGGCGGCGTTGTTGGAACATGCTGACCAGCGCGTGCGGATGGAAGCGCAGTTCGCGCTGGCAGCCAGGGGGGCGGGAGCCGTGGCCACGTTCGTCGGCGCGGCGAACCGCAGTACAAACCGGCTGGCACGACTGCATGCCATCTGGGGGCTCGGGCAGGTGGGGCGCGGCGTCAAATCCGAGCGAGCCTACAAGCGCGTGTGGAAGCCGCTCGTCGCGTTGCTGACCGATGCCGACGCCGAAGTGCGCGCCCAGGCGGCCAAGGTGTTGGGCGAATTGAAGGCACTGGATGCCGTGCCGGACCTGGTCAAGTTGCTGGCGGATCCCGCGCCGCGGCCGAGATTTTTTGCGGCGATGGCGCTGGGCAAGACGGGCGGAAAACGGGAGGTGCCGGCCGTCCTGGCCATGCTGCGGGACAACGCGGACAAGGATCGCTATCTCCGCCACGCCGGCGTGATGGCGCTGGCGGGCATCCGCGACGTGGAACAATTGGAAACCGCCGGTCGGGATGCCTCGCCCGCCGTCCGCATGGCGGCCTTGCTCGCCCTCCGCCGGCTGGGCTCGGAGAAGGTGGCGATGTTCCTGAATGACGCCGATCCCCGGCTCGTGACGGAGGCGGCGCGCGCCATCAACGACGTGCCCATTGCGCGGGCGGAACCGCATCTGGCCAGCCTCGGGCGGCATCCGCATCTGCTCGCCATGGCGGCGCGGGAGGAAGTGCAGACCGCGTTGCTGCGCCGGGTGGTGAACGCGAACTTTCGCCTCGGCGGCGCGGAGAATGCCGAGATCCTTCTCAACCTGGTCACCAACGGGGCTGTGCCCGCCGGCCTCCGTGCCGAGGCCGTGCAACGGCTCGGCCAATGGGCCCGGCCCTCCGGACGCGATGCGGTGGTGGGACTCTGGCGTCCCTTGCCGGCGCGCGATCCCTCGGCCGTGGCGGAGCTGGCGGCGAGCCGTTTCGAGGCCTTGCTGGCCCAGCCCGAGGAGGTGCAGGCCGCAGCGGCCCAGATGGCCGGGCAACTGCGTCTCAGAGCCACCGCGCCGACCCTGCTGGGCATCGTGCAAGCAGAGGAGGCCCCGACGGCCGTGCGGGTCGAGGCGCTCAAGGCATTGGCGGAGATGAAAAGCGAGCGCGTTTGGGACGCGCTCAACAGCGCCCGGGGCAGTTCAAAGGAGGCGTTGCGCAAGGAGGCGGGCCGCCTCCAGGCGCGGTTCAGCCCGGCGGAGGCCCTCGCCCAGCTTCGCGCAGTGACCGAGACCGGTTCGTTGAGCGAGAAGCAGGCGGCCTTTGCCACGTTGGCGGGATTGAACGAGAGCGGCGTGGACGGTCTTCTGAGCGAGTGGCTGGACAAGGTGCTGGCCGGCCAGGTGCCGGCCGGTCTGGTGCTGGATATCCTGGACGCTGCCAAACAACGTCAGGCGCCCGAGATCGCCGAGAAGCTTCGGACCTTCGAGAACCGCCGGAACCCGAACGATCCCTTGCGCTCGTATCTCGAGTGTCTCGAAGGCGGCGATGCCGCAGAGGGACGGCGCATCTTTTACGAGCGGGCCGACGTCTCCTGTTTCCGCTGCCACAAGATCAACGGCGAGGGTGGTGAGGTGGGGCCGGATCTGACCGGCCTGGGCGGGCGGGCGGATCGACGGGCCATCCTGGAGTCGATTGCTTATCCCAACGCCGCCATCGCCCCCGGGTTCGAAAGCATCACGGTGGTGATGAAGAACGGCACCAGCTACGCGGGCGCCTTGAAGTCCGAGTCCGCCGCAGAGATGGAGATCCTTTCGCCCGAGGATGGGCTCGTGAAGGTGAAGAAAGCCGACATCCAGGAACAGGCCAAGGGCTTGTCCGCCATGCCGGAGGAAATCCGCCAAGTACTGTCCCGCCAGGATCTCCGCAACCTGGTCGAGTTTCTCAGCGGCTTGAAGTAGCGCGGCGCCCGAGCCGCCAAGCCCGCCCGCCGCCATCTATCTGAGCAGTCCGAGTTCGCGCAAGCGCTCGGCGATGATGTGGCGCTCCGGCGCCTTGAAGCAGTGGAACGGCTCGGCCAGCGCGCCCTCGCAGATGCCCAGGAGCGACAGGGCACACTTGAGACCCTTGATGATGGCCGAGGCGTGGCGGCCGACGGTGTAGAGACCGCGGGAGAGTTCCAGCACGCGGGCCTGCAACTCCAACAGCCGCGTCACGTCTCGCGCCGCCGCCGCCTCGTAGAGATCGACGTAAAGCCGCGGGTGCACGTTTGCGCCCCCGTTGACGCCGCCGTCGGCGCCCATCAGCACCG
>DATLZF010000478.1:0-6451 GCA_035574135.1 Candidatus Methylomirabilota bacterium | reverse complement strand
GTTCCAGTTTCACGCTGCTCTCGCTGGAGTTTTCCTCGTCCTGTTGCAGCGCCTTGAGGAGGTCTTCGTTGAGCCGGCGCAGCATCGCCAGCTCGACCGCGGAGGAAGAATCGAAATTGCCCTTGGTTTCGCGCACGGCCTGGCTCTCGCTGCTGGGGATGATACCCACCGACTGCTTGGTGATGGAGCTGAAGGGATTGGTGAAGGCGCGCTGGACGGCTTCCTTGATCTTCTCGTCCTGGGCGGTGAGCCAGAGCACGAGGAAGAGCGCCATCATCGCGGTGACGAAGTCCGCGTACGCCACCTTCCAGGCGCCACCATGATGTCCATGTCCCTTCTTGGCCATGTGCGCTATTTCTTGCCGATGTCCTTCAGCATGGCCTCAAGCTCCTGCGAGTTGGGCTTCACATCGCTGGTCAAGCCGCGGCGGGCGACCTCAACGGCCATGACCGGTGCCATGCCGTTGGCAAAGGCGATCACCGATGCGGCGATGCATCTGAAAAAGCCGAACTCCGCCGCGCCGTTGGCCTCCATGGTGACGGCCAGCGGGTTGAGGAAGCCGTAGGAGATGAGAATCCCGAGAAAGGTTCCCACCAGCGCCGCGGCTACGTGATGACCGATCTCCTCGATGGGGCCGGCGATGGAACCCATCGTAATGACGATGCCGAGCACGGCGGCCACGATCCCGAACCCGGGCATGGCGTCGGCCGTTTTCGTCAGCACACTGATGGGCTGGTGATGCTCGCCTTCCATGGCTTCCAGTTCGATCTCGAGGAGGATCTTGAGCTGGTCCGGCTTGACCTTGCCGTCGATGATCGGCCGCAGGCCGCTGCAGAGAAACTCAATGGCGTGGTGATTTTTGGCCAGGCTTGGATACTTGGAGAAGATGGTGCTGTTGTCGGGGTTGGTGACGTGTTCCTCGAGCGCGATCATGCCGTTGCGGCGGCCCAGCATGAACAGTTCATAGAGCGCTTTGAACAGATCTTCATACGCGGCCTTGCCGAAGGGGGCTCCTTTGAGCGTACCGAGCACCTGTGCCACCAACGCCTTGATGACCCGCATCGGCGCCATGATTACGAGCGCGCCCGCGGCCGCGCCGCAGATGACGATGAACTCGGAAGGCACGATCAGGTTCATCGGGTTGCCGCCGGCGAACATGAACCCGCCCAGCACCGAGCCCAGCACAATGAGGGAGCCTACAATGACAAGCATGAGGACAATCCCGGCTCAGGCGGCCACGGCCGGGCCGCAGCCCTGGCGTTGCAGGTAGGAGCGGATGTTCAGGATGGCCGCCGCGTGGATCTGGCTGATGCGCGACTCGGTGACGCCAAACACTTCGGCGATTTCACGCAGGCGGAGGTCTTCAAAATAATAAAGCGCGAGCACCTTGCGTTGCATCTCGGGCAGGTGCTGCAGGCGCTTGCTGATGATGCGGGCCAGTTCCCGCTTCGCGGTCTGGTGGCCCGGGTCGGGCTGGCTGGCATCGGCCACGGCCTCGTGCTGTGTCGCCTCGCCCTCCTGCTCGGCGCTGCGCACCGAATCCAGGCAGACGAACGTGGCCGGTTTGATCTGTTCGAGCAGGTGTTGATACGCGGGCAACGAGAGATCCATGGCCTTGGCCATCTCGGCATCGGTGGGCGGCTTGCCCTTTTTCTGCTCGAGCTTGCGCATCGTCTCCTCGACCTTGCGGGCCTTGTCGTGCACGGAGCGGGGCACCCAATCCAGGCGGCGCAGCTCATCGAAGACCGAGCCGCGGATGCGCACGCGCGCATAGGTCTCGAAGGCGACGCCGGCTTTGGGATTGAACCGACGGACGGCGTTGAGCAGGCCGACCAAGCCGGCGCTGTAGAGGTCTTCCGTCGCCGCGTGCACCGGTAGGGTCATGGCCAGTCGGCCGACGACGGTTTTGACCAGGGGGAGATACTGCTGGACGAGGGCTTCCTCGGTGGCGCTGCCGGGACCGGAGCGACGATAGCGCTTCCAAAGTTCGGCGGGCGAGACGGGACGCTCTTCGCGAGCACAGGGCTCTGGGGCGCAGACGGCGGAGGCATTCATCGTTTCAGAGGATTGGGGCTGGAGTTCGCGGCCGCTTCAATTTTCGCGAGGGCGGCCTGCCGGGCACGATGAGCATCCTTCAACGCCTCGATCCACAGCCGCCCCCACCAACGCAGGAGCACGCCGGCCACCAACGCGGCGACCGACGCTCGCCAGACGATGGACGGCCACGAACTTCCTTGCGCCCAACTGAGGAACAGCCCTATTCCAAACCCGAGGAAGCCGCCCACAATCATGGTTAACTTCATACGTTGTCACCATCGCGACCACACTTAGCAGATGGTTTGCCAGCGCCGGGCCCGCAGCGGGGTGGGGCCCGGACTCGCGGGCTCAGGCAGGGAACTGCCGGCCCAAAATCTTTTCCGCCGTGGCTGCGGCGAATTCCCCGGGGATGTTTTGCGCCGCGCTGAGGAACCGGACGGGGATTTTTGTGCCTAACACCACGTTCCAGATTTTCCCCCAGCGCGTTTCCTCGTCGAGGTGGGTGAAGATCAAGTCCTCCACCGGCAGCGCCCCAAACGCCCGCGCTTGCGCCAACAGGACCGGCACTTCGTAAGCGGCGTTGAGCACCAGATGCACGCGGGTCGGTCCCAGCCCCTCCACCTGGCGGCCCAGGTCCCGCAACGCCGCCGGGTTGCGCCAGTCCACACCCGGCAGATCGATGAGACTCAGATCGGCGCGGGCTTCCGACGGAGCACCGTTCCACGTCCGCTCGGCTTTCAGGCCCAGGATTTCGCAGTAAACGCTCAAGGCCTCCGCCATGTTGGCCGTGGCGCCATCCAGCCGCCACACCTTTACCGTACGCCCCTCGATGAGCCGCGCCTGGGTGAGCCACTTGCACAGGCAGGTCGTTTTGCCGACGCCGGGCGGCCCGATGAGGACGTGCGGCCGGGTGTCGTTGCCGGGCGTCGCCATCTGGGGCCACAAGGCCCGCAATGCGCCGCGGGCGAGCACCAATTCCTCCGCGAGGGAGGCCGGTGGGTGATCGCCATGCCGGGCGATGATCGCATCGAGCACGGCGCTGGCGTGCTGCGGCATCAGGCCGGAATGTTCCAGCACTTCCGCGACACGCCACGTGCGCAATCCGGGGGGCGCCGCCGGCTTCGGCTCCTCGGCGGCCTGGTGTTTGCGGGCGCCGGAGTCCCCGATGGCCGGTGTCGCTTGCAACTGCTGCTTGAGCGCCGACAGTTCCTGGCGCAGTTCGGTGATCTCGTCCGCTCGCGGTTCCGCGGCGCCGGCCGGAGGCTCGGGCTTGCAGGCCAGCACCTCGATGCGGGGGGACTTCCACCAGCGTGACAAGCCGTCCGCCGGCAGTTGCCGCACGTGCAGCACCACGGCGTCGGCGCCAAGTTGGGAGCGAATCTGCGCCACGGCATCCGCGGCGGACTCGGCGATAAAAGGGATGACTTGCATGATCAACTACTTTCGAGCGGCGGCAGCACGTCCACGTTCTGCACCTCGACCCGGGGGGGGATTTCCGCAAAGGACAGCACCGCGAGGTCCGCGAAGGTGGTTTCGAAGAAGCGCCGGAACGGCAGGCGCAGATGGGGGGAACACATGACCACCGGAGGCAGACCGTCCGCCAACATCTTCTGCACGCGTTGCGAGAGCGCATCGACGACATGGCGAGCCAGGCGCGGCTCCATCATCAGGGAAATGTCCGTGGCCGTCTGCCGCAGCCCTTGGGCGATCTGTTGTTCCAACCGGGGATCGACCGCGATCACGCGGACGCGTCCGCTCTCGTCCTGGAAGGGTTTGACGATCTGCACGCCGAGCGCACGGCGGGCGTGTTCCGAAAGTTCGTCCGGATTCTTCGTCACCGGCGCATAGTCGCTCACCTTTTCGAGGATGCCGGCGAGGTTGCGGATGGAGACCCCCTCGGCCAGCAGGTTCTGCAGGATGCGCTGGACCTGGCCGACGGTAAGCTGAGCCGGGATCAGCTCCGCCAACACGGTGGGGTGCGTCTGTTTGAGGTGGTCGAGCAGGTTCTGCACGTCCTGCCGGCTGAGAATCTCGTGGCAGTGACGCTTCAACGTCTCCGTCAGGTGGGTCACCAGCACGGAGGCGGCGTCCACCACCGTGTAGCCGGCGATCTCGGCGTTCTTGCGCTCGAGGTCCGTGATCCACGTGGCGGGCAGCTTGAAGACGGGCTCCACCGTGGGCGTGCCCTTGAGGGTGACCTTGCTGTGGGTGGCATTCATGGCCAGCCAGTGGCCGGGCATCAGCGTGCCCTGAGCGACGGGTTGGCCCTTGAGCAGGAACCGGTACTCGTTGCCCTCCAACTGCAGGTTGTCGCGCAGGCGGATGGGCGGAATGATCACGCCCATCTCCTGCGCGAAATTCCTGCGCACGCCGGTGACGCGTTCGAGCAAGTCGCCGTCCTTCCTCGTGTCCGCCAGGCTCACCAGGTTGTAGCCCAATTCGATCTGAAGCGGATCGACCGCCAGGAGGGACTCGATCTTGTCCGGTGCCGCAGCGGGCGCGGCTTTGCCGGGCGCGGCATCATTGCCGGCCGCGGCGGCGGGCCCCGGCATGGAGGACTCCGGCACGAGCGCCAGCGCCAGCTTGGGATCTTGCAGCGACCGCGCCAGGAAACCCGTCAGCCCGGCCAGCAGCAGGAACGGCAGCATCGGCAGTCCCGGCACAAAAGCCAGGATGGCGAGCATGACTGTCAGCACCTTCATGGCGCGGGGGAAGAGCAACAACTGCCGGCTCATCTCCGACCCCAGCCCCTCCTTGGCCGCCGCGCGGGTGACAAGGATGCCGGCGGCCGTCGAGGTGATGAGCGCCGGGATTTGTGACACCAGGCCGTCGCCGATGGACAGCAGCGTGAAGCGCTGGAGCGAGTCGGTGACGCTCATGTTCTTTTGCAGGATGCCAATGGCGAAGCCCCCGATGATGTTGATGAGCGTAATCAACACTGCGGCGATGGCGTCGCCGCGCACAAACTTGCTGGCACCGTCCATGGAGCCGTAGAAGTCGGCCTCCTGTTCGACCTGACGCCGCCGGTTCCGCGCCTCGGTCTCGTTGATCACCCCGGCGTTCAACTCCGCGTCGATGGACATCTGCTTGCCGGGCATCGCGTCCAAAGTGAAGCGCGCGGCCACCTCGGCAATGCGACCTGCGCCCTTGGTGATGACGACGAAATTGATGATGACCAGGATGGCGAACACCACCAGGCCCACGACATAGTTGCCGCGGACGACAAAGTTCCCGAACGCCTCGATGATATGCCCCGCGTAACCGTCGAGCAAAATGAGCCGCGTCGAGGCGATGTTCAGGGCCAGCCGGAACAGGGTCAGAAACAGCAACAGAGTCGGAAAGCTGGTGAACTCCGCCGGCTCGCGCACATAGAGAATCACCAGCATCGTCAGCAACGACAGCGCGATGCTGATGGAAAGCAACCCATCCAGCAGGAACGGCGACACCGGCAGGATCATCAGCAGCACCGTGCCGAACAGACCGGCGGTGAGCAGCAGATCGCCGTTGCGAAAAAGGCGCATCACGTTCGACGACCGCGCGCCGGGCAGGGCGGGACTGGCGGCGACGGCGCTCATGCCGCCTCCTTTCCGCGAGGGGCGAGGGGCGAGGGGCGAGGGGCACAGGTACCCGAGCACCCCGGCTGCGGAAGGTCCGTCGCCACCGGCCTGCGGCCCCCGGTGCGGGATGCGGGGAGCGGGACGGCAAGGTGGCCGGCCGGGCAGAACGCGGCCGCGGCAGGGATTTTCCTGCCGGATCCGGACCGACCTTGCCGCGCCCGCCGTTCAGCCATGCCGATGTCAGCGTGTTTGTTGCTCGCGATAGTAGCGGTAGGCGTTGATGCGATAGACGTACGCCAGGATCTCCGCGACCGCGGCGTAAAGCTGAGCAGGAATTTCGCCACCCAGCCGCGCGTGTTTGAACAAGAGCCGCGCCAGTGGCTTGTTCTCAATCACCGGCACCTGATGCTGACGGGCGATTTCCCGGATGCGCTGGGCGTTCAGACGCGCCCCCTTGGCCACCACCCGCGGTGCGCGCATCGAGCGGGCATCGTAACGCAGCGCGATGGCCAGGTGCGTCGGGTTCGTCACCACAACGTCGGCCTTCGGCACTTCGGCCAGCATCTTGCGCTGCGTCAGTTGCTGCCGGCGGCGCCTTTGGGCAGCCTTGATTCTCGGATCGCCCTCCTGGTTCTTTGCCTCCTCCTTAACCTCCTCCTTGGTCATCATCAGGTCCTGTTGGGTGCGCCAGAGCTGGTAGCCATAATCGATGGACGCCAGCACCACCAGGGCGAAGACGATGCGCAACGTGATCTTGAACGACGAACTAGCGATGAAATCACCGATCCGCGTCACATCAACGGTCGTGTAAAAGATCGGATCCTGAACAATCTCCCGGATGACCTGGTAGGACAGAA
>DATLZF010000477.1:0-4601 GCA_035574135.1 Candidatus Methylomirabilota bacterium | reverse complement strand
CCGCCAGCGCCGCAGGCTGCCGGCGGTGCTGCAACGGATCACGTCGGGGTGCTCGCGCAGGCTTTCCAGAATCGGTTCCGCCACCTTTAGTGCGCGGTCCAGGTGATGGCGGCTTGCGTAGAGACGGCGATGTTGGATGCCTTCGATGATCTTCTGCTGCGTTTTTTCGCCGAAGCCATCGAGGGTGGCCACCCGGCCCGCGCGGCAGGCGGCTTCGAGTTCATCGATCGAGGTCAGGCCGAGCTTGTCGTGCAGGGCCTTGACCTTTTTCGGACCGACGCCCGGAATGCCCAGCATCTCCACCAGCCCCGCCGGCACGGAAGCCTTGAGTTCGTCGTAGTACCTGAGTCGGCCGGTGGTGACGAGTTCGATGACCTTCTTTTGAATGCCTTCGCCGATGCCCGGCACCTCCGCGAGGCGGCCGTCGGCCACGATCTTTTCCAGCGGTTCGGCCAGGTTTTCGAGAGCGCGCGCGGCATTGCTGTAGGCCCGGGTCTTAAAGGGGTTTTCTCCCTTCAGCTCCAGCAGCGTGCCGATCTCGACCAGAATCTCCGCAACCTTCGCTTTGTCCATGCGCGCCATCGTAGGACAGGTGGGCGGGCTGCAAAGAGCAAACTTGGGAGCGCGGACGGAGACGGCCTCGCGACCTAGTTTGACTTGTCGGAGGCCTCGGGCTTGCGCAGGTGATCCTGGATGCACTTCACCAGGTCCTCGGCACTGATGGGCTTGGCGAGAAACAGGCTGCCGCCGCTGGTCATGCCGCCCGCACCCGCCTCCCGGCGCGAGACGGTGGCGGTGAGGAAGATGATGGGCACCTCGCGCAGATGGCGGTCGCGGCGGATGTGTGCGGCGACGTCGCCGCCGTCGGCCCCCGGCATGACGACGTCGAGGAGAATCAGGTCCGGCTTGAACTCGCGTGCTGCCGGGACGGCACAATGGGCGACGTTTTCGGCGCGGACTTCGAACAGGCCCGTCTTCTCGAGGTTCAACTTGACCATCCGGGTAAAGCTGGCTTCGTCGTCCACGATGAGAATCCGTTTGCGTGCGACCGGGGCCGCGGTGTTCGCTTCCATGGCTCAGACTTTAAGCACAAGCTTCACCAGGACGCCACCTTCTTTGCGGTTGGCGATTTCGATGTGGCCGCCGTGCAGTTCCACGATGCGGCGCGTGACGGTGAGGCCAAGCCCCGTGCCCTTGCCAGGGGGCTTGGTGGTGAAGAAGGGGTCGTAGATCCTGGGAAGTTTCTCGGGGGGGATGCCGGTGCCGGTGTCAGCCACTTCGGCCACCACGACGCGTTCGCCCTCGCGAAAACGATCCGCCGCCCGCAGCCCCGGGTCGCGCTCAAACTCGCCCGCGGTCAGTTCGCGGGCGTAGGTCCGGACGGTCAGGGTTCCGCCCGAGGGCATGGCGTGGACCGCATTGGTGAAGGTGTTGACGAAGACCTGGATGAACTTGTTCGGATCCAGCCACGCCCGTGGCAGGTTCGGATCAAGCTGGCGTTCGACGTGAATGTTGTTGCCAAGGATACCGCGGACGAGCCTGAGCGCCTGATCGATGATGGCGTTCAGGTCCTCGGCGTGGGCGTCCAGGGCGTGCGGCGCGGAGAAATCAAGCAGTCCCATGATGATCCCGTCCGCGCGTCGGATGGCCTCCTTCATGTCGGCCAGAATCAGGTCGAGGTTTTCGTCGCGGGGAGCGAGGTTCTGTGTCAGGTAATCGATGCCCATGCGGAGGATGCCGAGGGGGTTTTTCACCTCGTGGGCCACGCCGGCGGCCAGCCGGCCGACGGATTGCATTTTTTCCGCCTCGATCAACTGCGCCTGCGCCGACTTGAGTCCTTCGTGGGCCTCGCGGAGGTCGGCGAGTACCCGTTCCAGATCCTCCTGGCGCCGGGCCAGTTCGGCGTTCATGCGCTGGAGCGCCTCCTCGGCCATTTTGCGTTCGGTGACGTCGCGACCGATGCCGACCAGGCCGATGATCCGGTTGTAGCTGTCGCGCAGCGGCACCTTGGTGGTCGAGTGCCAGCGGCGATTGCCCTGGCGGTCGGTCACGAGTTCTTCCAGGTGAGGCAAGGGGCGGCCCTCCTGCAACACCACCGCGTCGTCGCGGCTGAACTGTGCGGCCTGCTCGGGTGGGAAAAAATCCGCCACCGTGCGGCCGATGACCTCATCGGCGGTGGCTGCACCGAGAAAGCGGCGGTGGGCCACGTTGTCGAGCACGTAGCGGCCCTGCGTGTCCTTGACAAAGATGTAGTCGGGCAGGTTGTCGATGAGGCTGCGCAGGAGATTGCGCTCGGCGGCCAGTTGATCCTCGATGCGTTTGAGTTCGGTGACGTCGCGGGACAGTCCGAAGTTGCCGATGATTCGGCCCTGTTTGTCCTTGAGCGGCAGCTTGGAGGTCGAGGCCCACGTCACGGTGCCATCGGGTAGAATCTCGCGCTCTGTTTTGGCGATGATGGACTCGCCGGTACGCATGACCTTCTGTTCGTCCGCCAGAGCGGCCTCGGCGTGCTCCGGCGCGAAGAAATCGAAGTCAGTCTTGCCAACAGCCTCCCGGGGATGAGCCAGCTTGAACTGCGCGGCCACGGCGCGATTGATGCGGGTGAAGCGACTCTGGGCATCCTTGAAGTAGATGCGGTCGGGCAGATTGTCCATGAGGGTGTGGAACAGGTCCCGCTCGCGGGCCAGTTCCTCCTCGATGCGTTTGCGCTCGATGGCGTAGCGCATGGACCGCACCAGCAGCCGCGTGTCCACCAGTCCCTTGACGATGTAGTCCTGCGCACCCTCGTGGACCGTCTTGATGGCCAGCGCCTCGTCGTCCAGGCCGCTCAGGACAATGATGGGCAGGTGCGGTGCGCAGGCCTGGGCTTTCTTGAAGGTGTCGATGCCAAGACTGTCGGGAAGGGAGAGATCGAGCAGCACCAGGTCCACGCCTCCCTGGCGCACTTTCTCCAAGCCAGCGGCCAGCGTATCGACCGGGTCGAGTTCAAATCCGGCCCCGGACGGATCCCAAAGCAGTTCCGCCAGCAGGCGAGCGTCACCCGGGTTGTCCTCGATGAGGAGCACTTTCAACAGGCGATCTTTCGCGTCGGTTTTCACCGCAAGATGGCGTTGCTGGGAGCCAGCATGAATCGGCGCTCCGGAAAGGGAAGATCGTTTTTGCCGAGGTGACGGTGCCGGTGGGCCGTGATGGCGAATCACCGCTCCGCCGACAGGCGGAAGTAGGTGGCTGGCGCGGCCGTGATTGGGTGGCGCGCTTCCCAAACTTCCAGGCCATCTGGGGTGGCGGCGATCCGCCGTGTCGCCACGCCCTGGCTGCTCCACCGCTTGAGGTCCGATGACACCTCGATGCGACAGGTGACATCGGTGGCATCCGCCCGGCGTCGGAACGTGAGTACCGCATCGCCGGCCTCCAATCGCAACGGGGTCAGGGGGCGGGGCGCCGGCTCGAAGGGGGGCAGTCCGAGGGCGTACTTGATGAGGTTGTTGACGCCATCGTTGGCGGGTGTGGCTGCCGGGCCGCTGCGGTCGGGGTTGGCCAGGTCGGCGGGCGAGAATTGCTCGGATCGCCAGAGTTCAAAGCCGATTTTGCCGGTGCCGGCGTAGTTGGTCACGATCCAGGGAACCTGTGCCACGGGGTCCAGGGAATAAGGGTAGGGCGGGGCGGAACCGGCAAACGGAGGATTGAAGGTGAAGTTCGAGGCGCCGTGCTGGCGGAACTGCACGTTGGCCCCGGGCAGATTCTCGATCACGCTGTTGACGACCTTGACCGTGCCGGTGGGGCCGCCGTTGGCCTCGATGGTCGGGCGGCTGGTCGGCCGGGGATGGCGGAAAAAGCAGTGTTCCACCAGCGTGGCCGCCTCGGTGGTGGATTGGATGCCTTTGCCCGCCAGGTCGGTGGCATAGATATTGAAGACGTGCGCGTTGCCGAAGCGCATGCGGGGGATGCGTTCCTCCACCTGGTCGTACCAGTTGTGGTGAAAGGTGACATTCAGCCGGCCGCGATCCGTGGCACCGGCGTTGTCGCTGGCACCGACCAGGCTGCACTTCTTCTGTCGGCGAAACACGCACCACGAAACCGTGACGAAGTCCGAGCCGCCTTTGATGTCCACCGCGCCGTCATAAGATTGCTCGAAATCGCAGTGATCGATCCAGATGTGGTGGCTGCCGGCCTCGATCCCGATGTAATCCCAGCCGTACTGGTCGTATTGGCCGGAGGGGTCATCCACCCAGAGGTCGCGGAACTTGAGATTGCGGATGATGATGTTGTGCTTGCCGTTCGGTCCTTTGCCGATGCGCAGGCTTCCACGGCGCAGGGTGACGCCCGTTCTCGAGTAGAGCGTCTTATTCGAGTTCACGAGGATCTCACCGGTCGGATACTCGGGCGGAAACCCCGCTTGGGCGTTGGCCAGCGGGGAAAGATCGATGTCCGCCGCAATCTCGATTCGGAACGGGCGGTTCGTCTGGGCGTAGTGAACGAGATCCCCGAGAGTTGCGACGCGGACGTGAGGTCCCGCCGCGCCGCCGGTGGTTCCGCTTTGCCCGGCCGAGGCAAGCCCGGCAAAGCCCACGAGATCAAAGGCAGGCGCTCCCGTGAGAACC
>DATLZF010000476.1:0-13042 GCA_035574135.1 Candidatus Methylomirabilota bacterium | reverse complement strand
GTCCCGCCGCCCAACGAACCGCCGGTCGTCGTCCTGACGAGTCCTCCAGGCGGGAGTGTGTTTCCATCGACCGCGGCGATTCCTCTCGCGGCGATGGCCACCGACTCGGACGGCGAGGTGAGGCTCGTGGAATTCCTGGCGGACGGATCAATCATCGGCACCGCCACCAATCCGCCTTTCGTCTTCGACTGGATCGGCGCGGCGCCGGGCACCCACGAACTGCGGGCCCGGGCGCAGGACGACGACGGGGACGACAGTTGGTCCGCGCCGGTCGTCATCTCGGTGGCGCCGCCCCCCCCACCGCCCCGCACCAAGATCACGCTGGTCTCGACCTCCGCGGTGTGGAAGTACCTGGACACGGGCGCGGACCCCGGCGTGGCGTGGCGCGCTCCGGACTTCGACGATGACGGGTGGCCCGAGGGACAGGCTGAACTCGGCTACGGCGACGCGATCGAGGGGCGGCTCGAAGCCACGGTGATCGGATTCGGTCCGGACCCGGACAACAAGTTCCCGACGGGCTATTTCCGGCATCGGTTCGTCGTGGAGAACGCGGCCGCAATCATTGAACTGACCCTGTCGTTGCTGCGCGACGATGGCGCGGTGGTTTACCTGAACGGCGTCGAGGTGCTGCGCAGTAACCTGCCCGAAGGGGACATCGGCTTCACCAATCTCGCGCTGGTACGCGTGGCCGATGCTGAGGAAACGACGTTCCTCCATCAGGCCCTGGATCCGGGCCGGTTGATCGAAGGCACGAACGTGCTGGCCGTCGAGGTGCACCAGGTTAGCCCGGCCAGTACGGACCTGAGCTTTGCGCTCGGCCTGGAGGCGGTGCAGCAAAACCTGCCGGTGATCCTGACGCAGCCTGAAGGCCGCACCGTGACCGCAGGCGACGTGGTCCGCTTCACGGTCGAAGCGCGCGGCCGGGCGCCATTGCACTATCAATGGTTCGTTAACGGCCTGAATCCCCTCGGAGGCGCCAACCAACCCACGCTGGTTTTGAGCAACGTCTCCCGCGCGGACGAAGGCAGCTATTCGGTCGAGGTCACCAACACGGTGGGCCGCGTCGTGAGCGACGGTGCGGTGCTGGTGGTTCTGGTCCCCCCGGCGCTGGTGGCCGAGCCACAGGACCTCACCGTGCGCGCGGGTGAAACGGCCGAGTTCACCGTCGTGGCCACAGGCAGCGGACCGCTGGCGTATCAGTGGTTCCGCGACGGCACAACCCTTCTGACCGGCGAGACGGCACCGCGGCTTCGCTTCGACAATGTGTCGCTGAACCAAGCGGGCGACTATCACGTCAGCGTGAGCAACGCGGCCGGTTCGGTCACCAGCCGAAGGGCGCGTCTTACGGTGCAGCAACCGCCCACCATCCTGACGCAGCCACAGAATCGGACGGTGCCAGAGGGCGAGACCGTGGAGTTCGCCGTCGTGGCCGTGGGACCGGGCGGTCTGACCTATCAATGGCTCTTCAACGAAGGCGAAATCATTCCAGACGCCACGGGCCCCACGCTGACGTTGCCGAGCGTCCGCGCCGACGACGCGGGCGTGTATCGAGTACGGGTGATGGGGCCGGCCGGAGACACGGTGAGCGATCCCGCGCTGCTGCGGGTGCTGGTGCGGCCGCGCATCCTGCGAATCCAGCCACTGGGCGGCGGGGTGGCTGTTACCTTCGAAACAACAGCAGGTCTGCGCTACTCACTCGAGTCCCGGGCCAACACTCCGACGGCCCCGTGGGCGGCGGTGCCGGGGGCGACCAAGTTCCCGGGCACGGGCGGGCCGGCCACGCTGGCGGATGATCGGGTCAACGGCACCAACCGGTTCTACCGGCTGCTGGTCGAGTGAGGCGGATCAGCTCTTCAGCAACGCCTGCGCGGCTTCGACCATTTTGGCGGCAGTGAGGCCGTGTTTCTCGTAAAGATGCTCGGCCACGTAGGCGGACTGGCCAAACTCACCCCGGATGCCGAGGCTGGTCATCCGATGGGCGATGCCGGCCTGCGCCAGCGCATGAGACACCTGCGCGCCCATGCCGCCGATGACCTGGTGATCCTCGATGGTCACGACCCGGCCTGAGCAACGGCGCACGGCCGCCCCGATGGTCTCGAGGTCCACGCGATTGATGAAGGGATTGCTGATCACCGTGGCCTGGACGCCCTGCTCGGCCAGCTTCTTGCCGGCCTGGATGGCCTTTTCCACCAGCACGCCGCAGCCAATCAGGACCACGTCGCCGCCCTCCTGGAGCACCTGGGCGCGGCCCCAAGGGTATTTCGCGCCGGGCACCCAGGAGACGGGGTAGTTTTCGCGGCCGACGAAGAAGATGTAGCTGTCGCCGTCGCGGCCGGCGGAGCGATCAGCGGCGAAGCGCTGAATGGCCTCGTACATGAGCGCTTCGGCTTCGTCCGCACACGAAGGGGCAATCACGACCGTGTGCGGCAGCGCGCAGGTTGCGGCAAAATAAGTCGTGGCCTGATGCGACGCGCCATCCGCCGCGTCCTGAAAGCCGACGTGTGAGAACATCGCGATGACCGGCGCCTGGGACAACGCTGCCATGGTCAACGGCAGGTTCCCCTTGGTGACGCCAAACTGGCCGAAGGTATCCACGATGGGAATGAAGCCGCCCTTGGACAAGCCCGCGCCGGTGCTGATCATGTTCGCTTCGGCAACGCCGACCTCGATGTGGCGATCGGGGAAGCTCTTCTGGAACGTGCTGATGCCGGTTGAGCCCTGCACGTCGGAGGAGACGGAATAGACCGGCAATCCCTCTTGAGCGGCGCGAATGGCGGCCTTGGCGAGACCGGCCTGCACCTTGTCCTTCTTCACTGCCGGCGCGGAGGCCGGCGCCGCGGCGGCGCGGGCTTTCTTCGCCGCTTCCTTCTGCTCCCAGTCCTCCCGGAGCGCTCTGGCCCAATTGGCGAACTCCTCCGGCGTCTGGCCGTCAAAAATTTCGTTCACGAACTCGACGATCTTCTCGCCGTTGGCCAGCGGGAAACCATGTCCGCCGGCGGCGTTCTCGACCGTCGCCTTGACGCCGTAACCTTTGATCGTCTTGACCCACAAGCAGACGGGCACCTTGGGATTGCCGCGGGCCCGGTCGATGCCCTCGGCCAGGGCCTGATAGACGGCCTGAAGATCGTGCCCGTTGGCCACGGGGATGACGTGCCAACCGAGAGCGCTCATGGCCTGGAAGCTCGGCTGCATCGAAAAGGCGTCCTTGGTGATGCGACCGGAAAGCTTGGTGTCGTTGTCGGACAGCACCAACACAAAGGGGTTGAGCCGGTCCTTGGCCGCGAGGCCGGGAATGGCCGCAAACGCCTCCTTGGCCTCACCCTCCATCGCCGCGCCGTCAGACACGGTGCAGAGGGTGACGCGGTCCCGCTGTGCGATCCGATCCGCAATGGCCAGCCCCTGCGCCTGCGGCAGCGCCGAGCCGAGCGGACCGTTACTCAGGAGGACGCCCTCCGGATTGAGATGCGATTCGCCGTGGCCGGTCAGCTTGCTCTGAATGCTGCGGAAACCCTTGAGCGCCTCGAAGGTCAGGCCATCGAACCCGTAGAGCGCCCGCAGGGCGTAAATGCCGTTCTCGGTGTGGCCGGCGTCGTTGACGAAATTGAAGGCCTCATGCCACTCGCGCCCCGTGGTCGCGAACATGATCCCATGAATGGCCGACATGATCTCGGCGAACGCCGCCGGCCCACCCCAGTGACAGGCGGCACCGCCGTTGACGGCATGCACGTTCATCAACGCCACCAGCGCCCGCGACGCGCGCGGATCGGCCAGGGCGACGGGCTGCCCGATCGCGTTCTTGATCACGGTGACGTATTTGGGCGCCCGGGCGGGCGTCGGAGCCAGGCGGGGTTTGAGGGCGAGCGGCTTGAGCGGCGGTGCCTCGACGGGCTTAACAACACTGGTATCGGCGGCCATATTCGTTCGGAATCAGGTTCAAAATCCCAAAGTGAGGGGCGCACTCTAAGAGCCGGAGCGGAAAAGAAAAGTCCGAATTCGGCAGCGGCATCACCCACCACCGCGAGAGGCGACAGGCCCGCCCGTCCGGAAACAGGCGGCCGCGACCTTCGCGCGGGGCAGCTTTGGCCGCGGCGGTCGCGGCGTTCATCCGGTGGAGCGCCGGCACGATCGTTCGCCCCCATGTCGCATCGGCGCGGAGCGGGGCCGCGACCTCTCCGGGTTTTCTTCCAACCGGTCGGACTCACCGGTTTCCAGCCGCGTGCCTTCTCCACCACAGTGACCTTGCGGGGGTTCAAGCAGCCTCCGGATCGGGCTTCCCGACGCTGGCATTTGCAAGAGGAGCCCGTGGCGGCGTGCATTCGAGAGCTGAGCCGGCCCGGGTGGAGGCGGCTCGGCACTGCAATGACTTTGTATTTAGAATAATTCCAACTATTGACTTGATGGGACCGACCCCTACACTGGGCCCCATGAAAGGTTCCGAGAAACCCACCGACGCGCCGCTGACCGAGCGGCTGGCCGCCAAGGGGCTGCGCTCCACCACGCAGCGCGAGAAGGTGTATGGCGTGCTGCTGGAAAAGCGGGACCATCCGACGGCCGAGCAGGTGTTCCTGCGCGCCAAGCATTCGATGCCCGACATCTCGATGGCGACGATCTACAACTGCCTTGACGCGCTGGTGGGTTGCGGCCTGGTGCGGGAGGTGAACCTGGACCGGGGCGCCACCCGCTACTGTCCCAACATGGGCGAGCACTCCCACTTTTATTGCGACACCTGCGGCGCGGTGTATGACATCGACTACGTGGCGCGGTTTCGGGCCTCCGAACTGCATTTGCCAAAGGGGTTTCAACCCGTGCGTTACGACGTCTCGATTCACGGCCAGTGCCCGGAATGTGGCGGCACGCCGCGGCAAGGCCGGAGCAACGGCCACTAACCCCCGATTTTCATGAGCACATCGACCGATACCATCCAGGAGTTCGTCTCGACGGAATACAAATACGGCTTCGTCACCGACATTGAATCGGAAAGCGTGCCGCCGGGACTGAACGAGGAGGTGGTCCGACTCATTTCGAGCAAGAAGAACGAGCCGGCCTGGCTCACCGAATGGCGACTGAAAGCCTACCGCCACTGGCTGACCATGAAGGAGCCGCGCTGGCCCAACCTCCAGCATCCTCCCATCGATTTTCAGGGCATCATCTATTACTCGGCGCCGAAACAGAGGAAGGACGCGCCCAAGAGCCTGGACGAGGTCGATCCCAAACTTCTGGAGACCTACGAAAAACTCGGCATCCCGCTGCACGAACGGGCCCGCCTGGCCGGCGTGGCCGTGGATGCGGTGTTTGACAGCGTGTCCGTGGCAACGACGTTCAAAGAGAAACTGGCGGAGATGGGGATCATTTTCTGCTCATTCTCCGAGGCGGTGCGGGAGCACCCGGAGCTCGTGCGCCGGTATCTCGGCACGGTGGTGCCCTACACGGACAACTTTTACGCCGCCCTCAACTCCGCTGTTTTCAGTGACGGCTCGTTCTGCTTCATCCCGAAGGGCGTGAAATGCCCGATGGAGCTTTCCACCTACTTTCGGATCAACGCCCGGAACACCGGCCAGTTCGAACGCACTCTCATTGTGGCCGAGGAGGGCGCATCCGTCAGCTACCTCGAAGGCTGCACCGCGCCCATGCGCGATGAAAACCAGCTTCACGCCGCCGTGGTGGAGTTGCTGGCCCTGGACGATGCCACCATCAAGTACTCCACCGTCCAGAACTGGTACCCTGGCGACAAGGACGGCAAGGGCGGCATTTACAACTTCGTGACCAAGCGCGGCCTGGCCAAGGGCCGCCGCTCGAAGATCACCTGGACCCAGGTCGAGACCGGCTCGGCCATCACCTGGAAGTACCCCAGTTGCATCCTGCAAGGCGACCACTCGGTGGGTGAATTCTACTCGGTGGCGCTGACCAACAACCGGCAGCAGGCCGACACCGGCACGAAAATGATCCACATCGGCCGGAACACCCGCAGCACGATTGTCTCGAAGGGCATCTCCGCCGGCCACGGCCAGAACAGCTACCGCGGCCTCGTGAAGATCCAACAGAGCGCCGACGGCGCCCGGAACTTCTCGCAATGCGACTCGCTGCTCATCGGCGACCAGTGCGGCGCCCACACGTTTCCATACATCGAGGTCAAGACACCGACCGCCAGCGTCGAGCACGAAGCTTCGACCTCGAAGATCGGCGAAGACCAAATCTTTTACTGCCGCCAGCGCGGCCTTTCCACGCAGGACGCCGTGAACATGATCGTCAACGGCTACTGCAAGGAGGTCTTCCGCCAGTTGCCCATGGAGTTCGCCGTCGAAGCGCAAAAGCTGCTCGGGGTGAACCTCGAAGGCAGCGTCGGCTGAACCCGTTACCCCGGATACCCTTTTCCACCATGACACCCATCCTCGAAATCCAAGACCTGCACGCCGGCGTTGAGGGGCGGCAGATTCTCCAGGGCATCAACCTCACCCTCCATCCTGGCGAAGTCCACGCCATCATGGGCCCCAACGGCAGCGGCAAGAGCACGCTCGCCTCGGTGCTCGTCGGCCGGGACGACTACGAGATCACCGCCGGACAAGTCCGCTATCTGGGCAAGGACCTCCTGGCGATGGACCCCGAGGAGCGCGCCCGCGAAGGCGTCTTTCTTGCCTTCCAGTATCCGGTCGAGATTCCCGGGGTGAACAGCACCTACTTCCTCAAGGCCGCGCTCAATGAAATCCGCAAACACCGCGGCCAGGACGAGCTCGACGCCATCGATTTCCTCAAGCTGGTGAAGGAAAAGATGAAGGTCCTGCACCTGGACGAAAGCCTCCTGAATCGCCCCGTCAACGAGGGCTTCTCCGGCGGCGAGAAGAAGCGCAACGAGATTTTCCAGATGGCCCTGCTCGAACCCCGCCTGGCCATTCTCGACGAAACCGACTCGGGCCTCGACATCGACGCGCTCCGCATCGTGGCCGAAGGCGTGAACAAGCTCAAACGGGCCGACAACGCCCAGCTCGTCATCACCCACTACCAGCGGCTGCTGGACTACATCGTCCCCGATTTTGTCCACGTGCTCTACAAGGGCCGGATCGTGAAAACCGGCGGCAAGGAACTGGCCTTGGAACTTGAAGCGCGGGGCTACGACTGGATCGCCGAAGCCGAGAGCGCGCTGGCGCCCGCGTAAGCTCCCCATGCAAACCCTCGCCGCCACTGCCGGGATCGTGAAAGAATCCGACCCCTACTCCGCCGTCTTCGAACCGTTCGAGAAGGACGTTTCGCCCAACACTCCGCCGTGGTTGCGCGCCTTGCGCAGCGCCGGCATCGCGCATTTCTCAGAGCTGGGCTTCCCCACGCCCGAGGACGAGGAATGGCGCTTCACCAACATGGCTCCCCTCGCCACGTTCCCCTTCCGGCCCGTGACACGCGCCCTCCAGAATGGCGTGGCCGCCCGGGAAATCGAGCCGTTCACCTTCGGCGGTCTGGCCGCCGACCGGCTGGTCTTCATCAACGGCCACTATGCGCCCGAGCTGTCCTCGCGGGTCGCGCACAGCCCGGGCGTGAAGGTAAGTCCGCTCGTCGCCGCCATCCACACCGACGGCCCGGCGCTGGAAAGGCACCTGGGGCGTCACGCCCGGCTGGACGACCACCCGTTTGCCGCGCTGAACACCGCCTTCATTCAGGACGGCGCCTTCATCGAGGTGCCGGCCGGCGTGCAGGTCGCGCCGCCCATCCACCTTCTGTTCGTGACCAGCGAGCCGGGCGTTACGACCCAGCCGCGCATCCTGATCACCGCCGGCGCCAATGCCGCGGTGCGGGTGATCGAAGATTACGTCAGCCTGATTGATTCGGCGCACTGGACCAACGCCGTCACCGAGATCGTCACCGGAGAGAACGCTGCGGTCGAGCACTGCAAGGTGCAGCGCGAGAATACCCAGGCCTTCCACGTCGCGATGATCCAGGCGGACCAAGCGCGCGGAAGCCGCGTGCTCTCGCATTCCATCTCGCTCGGCGCCCGCCTGGCGCGGAACGACATCCGCCTCCGGCTCGGCGGCGAGGGCATCGACAGCGTCCTCAACGGCCTCTACTTCGCCACTGGCGACCAGCTCGTCGATCATCATACCGTGGCCGACCACGCCAGCCCGCGCTGCGGCAGCCATGAGTTTTATCACGGCATCCTCGGGGGCCGCGCCCGCGGCGTGTTCAACGGCAAAATCTTCGTCCGCAAGGACGCCCAGAAGACCGACGCCAAGCAAACCAACCGGAACCTGTTGCTCTCGGACACAGCCGTCATCGACACCAAGCCGCAGTTGGAGATTTTTGCCGACGACGTGAAGTGCACGCACGGCGCCACGGTGGGCCAGTTGGATGAGGAGGCGGTGTTTTATCTGCGCGCCCGGGGCATCGGCGCCGCGCGGGCCCGCCGCATGCTGGTGCATGCCTTCGCCAGCGAGATTCTCAATCGCGTCTCCATCGAGCCGGTGCGCGAGGAACTGGACCGCCTCGTCTTTGACTTGTTGGAACAGCACATCGAGGGGACCTGAGCAATGTCCGACACCCTCGGCGACCTTTATCAGCAAGTGATCCTCGATCACAGCCGGAGTCCCCGCAATTTCCGGGTGCTGGCCGACGCCAACCGCCAGGCCCAGGGCCGGAACCCGCTCTGCGGCGACCAGGTCCACGTCTATCTCCGGCTCGACGGCGATCGCGTCGAGGACATCGCCTTCCAAGGCTCCGGCTGCGCCATCTCCAAGGCGTCGGCTTCGGTGATGACCACCGTGCTCAAAGGCCGGAGCCGGGCCGAGGTCCAGGCGATGTTTGAGAAGTTCCACAACACGGTCACCACCGGCAAATCTCCTGACGGCGAGAAGCTGGCGGTCTTCGCCGGCGTCCACAAGTTCCCCGCTCGCGTCAAATGCGCCATCCTCCCCTGGCATGCCGTCATGGCCGCGCTCGAAGGAAAGACCGACCCGGTCACCACCGAGAACGAGAACCCCTGAGCCCCATCCCATGCACTCCAGCGACCCCATCCTGCTCAAGCGCGACTGCGAGGCTGTTGCCATCCCCGCCGGCACACGCCTGACGCTGCCCGCCGGCAGCCCGGTCCGCATCACCCAATCCCTCGGCGGCACCTACACGCTCTGGACCGATTACGGGCTCGCACGTGTCGAAGACAAGGACGCCGACGCCCTCGGCCTCGAGCCGGCCGCCAAGCGGATCGTCGCCGACGCCGACCCCGCCGCTCCGCTCGACGAAAAGCTGGTCTGGGATGTCTTGAAGACCTGCTACGATCCGGAAATCCCGGTTAACATCGTCGATCTCGGGCTGGTTTATGATTGCACCATCACCCCGGCCCCCGAGGGCGGTAGCAACGTCGAGGTCAAGATGACCTTGACCGCACCCGGCTGCGGCATGGGGCCGATGATCGCGGGCGATGCGGAAAGGAAACTGTGGGAACTGCCCGGCGTGAAGAACGTGAAGGTGCACCTCGTCTGGGATCCGCCGTGGAATCAATCCATGATGACCGAGGCGGCCAAGTTGCAGCTTGGGCTGCTTTGAGGCAGAGCCATGCCAGACAGATCACACCTCCTCCCGCCGCGGGGGCGCACGAACGCAGGCCGGTGGACCGCCGGCGCCAAAACCGCTCGCTCCGGCTGCCGGCTTCTTCCCGTCCCATGACCCCGTCACCTCCCACGCCGTCCCGCCCGGCGCCCGACTGGAGCGCACTGCGGGCGGACTTTCCCATCCTCGACCAGCAGGTCCACGGCAAACCGCTCATCTACTTCGACAACGCCGCCACATCGCAGAAACCGCGCGCCGTGATCGACGCGCTCCGCCGCTATTACGAGCGGGACAACGCCAACGTCCACCGTGGCATCCACGAGTTGAGCAACCGCGCCACCACGGGCTTCGAGGCCGGACGAGAGCGAGCGGCCAGGTTCCTCAACGCCCGCCATCCGGAGGAGATCATCTTCACCCGCGGCACCACCGAGGGCATCAATCTCGTCGCCCACGCTTGGGGCAACGCCCACTTGAAAAGAGGCGACACCATCCTCCTGACCGAAATGGAGCACCACAGCAACCTCGTGCCCTGGCAGCTCTTGGCCGAACGCACCGGCGCGCGGCTCGCCTTCCTGCCGATCAACGGCGACCAGGGCCTGCTGGACCTGAGCCGCCTCGATGAATGGCTCACGGGCGGGGTGAAACTGCTGGCGCTGACGCACATCTCCAATTCGCTTGGCACCATCAACCCCATCACGGAGATCTGCGAGCGCGCCCGGCGCCGCGGTATCGTCACCCTGGTGGATGCCGCCCAGAGCGCCGGCCACCGGCCACTGGACGTGCAGCAGATCGGCTGCGATTTCCTGGCCCTGAGCGGCCACAAGATGTGCGGCCCAACCGGCATCGGCGTGCTCTACGGGCGCGGCGAGGTGCTGGCACAGATGCCACCCTGGCAGGGCGGCGGCGAAATGATCCTGACCGTCGATTTCGAGCGCAGCACCTGGAAGGAGGCTCCGCATCGGTTCGAGGCCGGCACGCCCGACATCTCCGGCGTCATCGGCCTGCACGCGGCCATGGATTATCTTGACGCCATCGGCCGCGATCACATCGCGCATCACGATCAGGAACTGGGGGCCTACGCCTACGAGGCGATGTTACGACTGGACGACGTCCGCCTCTTCGGCCCGCGCGTCGGGCGCGCCGGACTGATCAGCTTCCTGCTTCGGGACGTGCACGCGCACGACGTGGTGACCGTGGCCGATCAATGGGGCGTGGCCCTCCGCGGCGGGCATCACTGCAATCAGCCGCTGATGAAGAAGCTCGGCGTCACCTCCACCGCTCGCGCCAGCTTCTACTTCTACAACACCACCGCTGAGATCGACCGCTTCGTCGAGGTCATTCGCGAGATCCAGCGATTCTTCCGCTAAGGGCCGATCCCGCCAAGGACGGAGCCCACCAACTCCGGAATGTGGGCGGAGAAAAACAATGCTGCCGGCGAAACCGCCGGCAGCACGCCGCGCAGGGGAACGGACGCGGGGAACTTCGTCTCGCTCTCCTACGGAAAGGTGATGCGCACGCGATAGGTGCGCTGTGGATCGGTGGCCCCCATGTCGGTCACCGTGCGCACCACGCCGTTGTCCGTGGTGGTGATCGGATCCAGAGGCACGAAGGGGCCGACGGCCAGGTCAGCCGTGTGTTCGACGGTGTAGGTCCGGCTCGGGTAACGAGGCCAGAACACGATGGCCTTGCGGTCTTCATGCCCGACCACGCGGTCGATGATCATCCGGAACCTGGACTCGGCATCCGTCGGAATGGTGTTGGCGACGTGCTCGAAGCGGTTGTTCTGGCCGTCGCCGTCGGCATCCGCCGAGGGGTTGGCCAGGGGGTTGTTGAGTCCGAAGTAACTCACCTGCCAGGCGTCGTCGAGGCCATCCCCGGCGTAACCGCCGAAGTTGTCGTTGTTCACGTTGAGCACGAGCAAGCCGACGTTGGCCGCCTGCCCGAGATACACGCCGCGCACCGTCGCTGCCGTGTTCTCATAAACAACGCCCGCGCTGGCCAGGCCGCCCGGGCTGATCGAAGTGATGGGCCCGCTCTGGACGGACCAGGTCACCTGGTTCGGGTCGAGCACCAGCGTCGTGGCGTCGTCCAACTGCACCCGCGCGGTCAACTGCCGTGTCGCGCCCTCGTTCACACTGTTCGGGCTGGCCGCGACCTGCAGACCGGTCACATCGTAGATCTGCCCGAGGTAGCCGTGCCTGGCGAGCACCGGGCCGGCGGTGCTGAGGCCGCCGAAGCCACCAAGGCTGCCCGTGTGGGAGTAGGATGCGCTCGTGGTCCGCCCGCCACCGGCGTCCGCGGTGTCGGCGGGCACCGTGTAATTCGCGCTGGACCGGGACGCCGCTTCGGCGCCCACGGGCCAGGCCACGGCGGCCAGCGCCGTGAGAAGGAGTCTTGTCTTCATGACTTCGTTTCGGTTGGGGGGTTAATCGCTGAGCGTCACGCTGCCGAGCGGAGCGCGGAGCGTTATGGCCTTGCTGTGGGTGCCCACCGCGGCGTAGCTGCCGGGTTGAATCCAGAGCGTGCCGCCTTCGGGCGTCAGGCCCTTACCCATGGCGAAGGTCCTGGCCGGGAAGAGAAACGTCCCGAACTCGAAGAGGCCGGTGTAACCGCGGTCGAGAAACCGCCAGTTGCTCTCCGGGTAGAGGAACGACATGGTCAGCGCGTCCATTTTGCTGAGGTGATCGCGCTGCCCGATCTTGGACTGCCACTCGGCGGCGTAAGGTTCCTTGACCGTGATCGTGCGGCACGAACTGGAGCTGCTGCTGCAACTGGAGCACGTCGAGAAACCGCACGCGCCATAGTGCATCACCGAGTCGAAGTCGTAGGGACCGTAGTGGCTCTCGTCGTCCTTGATGTCGAAGTTGTGCTCCTTGCCCTCCTCGATGTTGTCCCAGTTGACCGTGATGTAGCTGCCGCGATCCGACCGCGACTGCTCGTGCCAGAAGCCGAGGCAGTGGCCGAGCTCGTGCACGATGACGAACTTCGAGGTCCAACTGGTGATGTTGATGATCTGCTTGCCGCCAACGCGACCGACTTCGGAGTTGTTGGCGTCACTGTCCTGAATGTGGACGTAGTCGGCCTGGCCGTTGCGCGGGAAGAAGTTCACATTCGCCACCGCCTCCCACTCGGCCACCGCGGCCAGGGCGCGATCCCGGTTGGCTTGGGAAACGTTGGCGTCGAACACGTAGGGTACGTCGCCACCGGGCCAGAAGTCGGTCGGCTTGAACGTGGCCGCCGGACTGAGATCACCGGCCGGATCGATGCGGATGAGGATGTCGCCCTCGACCACGCGGTAACCGGGCGGCACCGAAGCCTCCGGCGTGACTTCCCCGCAACAGACCGGCGGGGCCTCCGTCGCGACGCTGGCGCCGGCCGTCAGGACACTGACGACGGCCAGCAAACCGGAGCCGCGGGCAAGGAAGGAATGCGTGTTCATGTGATGCGATATCGGGGGTTATTGCAGCGACACGAGCACTAGGACGAGCCCCTGGCCCTCTTCCAGCAAAAACATCAC
>DATLZF010000475.1:0-11464 GCA_035574135.1 Candidatus Methylomirabilota bacterium | reverse complement strand
AAGCCTGAGTACCTGGTGGGCGTCGATCTGGGCGGCACCAAGATTCTCGCGGGCATCTTCGATCGCCAGCTTGAGTGCCTGGGTCGCGTCAAGGTCAGCACCAAGGCCGATCGCGGTCCCGCCGCCGTCATTGAGCGGATTGCCCGGTGTGTTCGCGATGTCGTCGATGAATGCGATTTGGATGTGAAGCAAATCCGCGGCATCGGTCTGGGAGCGCCGGGAGCCGTGAATCCCGAGGAGGGCCGGGTGATCTTCGCACCGAACCTCGGCTGGGAGAATCTGCCCCTCAAGAAGGAACTGGAGAAGAACCTGGGCCTGCCGGTCTTCATCGAAAATGACTGCAACATTTGCACTCTCGGCGTCTATGAAAAGGAACTCAAAGCCAGGCCGCGGACGATGGTGGGGATTTTTATCGGCACGGGCATCGGGGCGGGATTGATCATCGACGGGCGCCTCTACTCGGGCTTCAACCGCAGCGCGGGCGAGATCGGCCACATGATACTGGCCGTTGGTGGCCCCAAGTGCGGATGCGGCAACCGCGGATGCTTCGAGGCCTTTGCCAGCCGCTCGGCCATCTTTCGCACCATCCACGCCGCCGTTAAAGAGGGGCAGAAAACCATCCTCACCTCCATGCTGGGCGACGATCTCACCGACCTGCGCAGCGGCGACCTCCGCAAGGCGATCCGCCGTGGCGACAAGTTCGTCGAGCGTGTGGTCGAGGAGGCGGCCGAATACACCGGCGTCGCCGTGGCCAACGTGATCAATCTCCTCAACCCCGAGGTGGTGGTACTGGGAGGCGGAGTCATTGACCAGTTGGAGAGCGAGATGATGGCCATCATCATCGAGACAGCCCACGACTACGCCCTGCCTGGCACGGCCAAGGGCATTGAGATCATTGCCACCCGCCTGGGGGACGATTCCGGCATCACCGGCGGCGCGGTGCTGGCCCGGCGCGAAACCAAATAGGCGCCAGCGGGCGAATATGACGGATTCTTCACAGCCCTCCGGCGGTCACACGGTGGAGTTCTTCAATCCCTTGTCGCGACCGACGGAACCCGGTGCCCACCGCCGGAGCGTCATCGACGTCGGCACGAATTCCGTCAAGCTCCTGGTCGCGGATGTGCAGGGAGCGGCGGTGGAGCCCGTGCTCGAGCAGAGCGAACAGACGCGGCTGGGCCGCGGCTTTTACGAGCATCACCGCCTCCAATCCGCCGCCATCGAAGCCACCGCCCGGGCGGTGGCGCGCTTTGCCAGGCAGGCTCGAGAGGCCGGCGCCGAAGAGGTCCGCGTCATCGCCACCAGCGCGGCCCGGGATGCTGTCAATCCCGGCGATCTGATCCGGGCCATCGAGGCCGAGGCGGGTCTCACCGCGCAGATCATCTCGGGGGAGCAGGAGGCGGAATGGGTCTTTCGCGGGGTCGCTTCCGATCCCTTGCTGGGTCAGCAACGGTTGCTCCTGCTGGACGTCGGAGGGGGCAGCACCGAGTTCATCCTCGGTGAGCGAGGCCATCACACCTTTCGCCAAAGCTTCCCGCTGGGCAGCGTCCGGCTGCTCGAAAAGCTCCGGCCGGCCGATCCCCCGGAACCTGGCGATCTGCCCCGTTGTCGGGCCTGGTTGCACGGCTTCTTCGCGCATCGAGTAGCGCCCTCGCTGGAGGCGTATCGGGCGGGTCCC
This sequence comes from Candidatus Methylomirabilota bacterium, assembly GCA_035574135.1. Classification (GTDB taxonomy): domain Bacteria; phylum Verrucomicrobiota; class Verrucomicrobiia; order Limisphaerales; family DATLZF01; genus DATLZF01. The sequence continues at coordinate 9,789 of DATLZF010000475.1, read as the reverse complement.
TCGGCCGATCGGGCCATCCTGGTGGGCACCGGCGGCACGGCCACCATCCTCGCCCGGATGGAGGCCGGCCTGACGCACTTCGATCGCCTCGTTTTGGACCAGACGCGGCTCAAGGCGGATCGCGTGACGCACTTCGTGAGGCTGCTGTGGGGAATCTCCGTGGCCGAGCGAAGGTCCATTGCGGGCCTGCCGGCCAATCGGGCGGACATCATCCCGATGGGCGCAGCGATTTTTGAGGCCGTGATGACCCATTTCCGTTTCGAGGAGCTTGTGATCAGCACGCGCGGCCTGCGGTTCGGAGCGGTGCTCGCGGGCTGACGGGAGAACGCCGCCGCGACCTCCCGTCGCTTTCCGCCCGGCGCCGGGTCACCACTTTGGAGCCTTGGTCAGCAGGTGGTCGAGTTCCTGAAACGGGCCGAGAGGCTTGGTCTTGCTCTCGAAGCGGTTCACATTCGGTTGCCCGGCGTGCAGTTTGTACACGACCAGGTCGTTTTGGATGATGATAAGCGACCGGAACGTCCAGCCCGTGATGTGGGTGTGCTTCCGAAACCCAAAGATGTCCATGAGGGCGTTGCCGTAGCGCTGCGAGTCATTCACCTCGACGCTCAACTCGTAGGCCTTGCAGCAATCCTTGGCGATGATGCAGTTCCGCACGTCTTCTTGCAGATCCGCGAGGGTGATCGATGCATTGGGGATAAACCGCTCCGTAATGTCTAGGTAGGTCAGCAGCCTCATGTTCGGGGTCGTGTCAGGATCGAACCCCAGACGGCGCAAGTCCTCGACCGTGGTTTCGTGGGGGATGATTCGATCATAGGAGGCCTGGGCCTCGCCAAAGGTCTTCCAGGCGTTGCTGGGGGTCTTCACTTCCGAGGGAAGGATGGTTGTTTTGCAGCCGGAGGCGGCCGCGGCCACCAAGGCCAAATACAACAAGCGCATGGTGTTCACTCCACTCATAAAAATCACTGTCTAATTGTTCATATTAGCCGATTGAATCGGTGCCGAAACATAGCACAGGGCCTCTTGGTTGCCCAACGGCGGCGCACCGGACCGCCGGAATACCCAAAACCAAAAGCCCATCGAGCGCGGAAATTCACGAGGATCGGCAAAGCCCCCTTTCTTTTTCCCGCGCACGCGGTAACTTCTCGCGCGATTCACCAGCGCCCGCTTGGCCAAAGCGGAAAGGCCTTGGTGCCGCATCGTTTAATGTTGACTGCATGAAGCTTGTGTCAGCCATCGTGGCGCCGTCGGCGCCCCCCCTCCTCGCCTGCATGGCGCTCATTCTTGGCGATCCCGTCGCGGGGCGCGCCCAGACCGGGCCACCGCCACTGCCCGACTTGATCATTTGGAACCAGTCGGTGGCCCCCGTCATCGAGTTTGACACCTTCCTCGCCGAGTCATGCGAAGTCGTCGAAGGCTGCGCCGTTCCCGGCACCCGCCGCCTGTTGCGATTTAACACGGAGACGCGGAACATCGGCACCGGCGACCTTTTCCTCGGCGATCCCAAGAACAGTCCCTTGTTTCGCTACGCCTCCTGTCACGGGCATTATCACTTCAACGACTTCACCGAGTATCGCCTGCGCGATTCCAACGGCGTCGTGGTCGCCCTGGGCGGTAAGGCCGGGTTCTGCCTCATCGACAGCTTCCCCATCGATCCGGGCGCCAACCAACAGCGGCGTTACAACTGCGACTATCAGGGCATCCAGGCCGGATGGGCGGATGTTTACTCCCGTGATCTCGCCTGCCAATGGGTGGACATCACCGGACTGCCCCCGGGGCGCTACACCCTCGAAATGGAAGTGGACCCTCTCAACCAGATCCCCGAGTCGAACGAAACGAACAACGTCATCCGAATCGGCGTGGGCATCGACATCCCGTGTGGCGAGCCTCCGGCCAATGACAACCACGAGAATGCCGTCGAGATCCCTTACGCGAGCGCCTCCTACGTCGTGGACACGGCGTGTGCCACCCGGCAGCCGGATGAGCCCGACCACTATGGCGCGGGGGGATCGCATTCCGTCTGGTATCGGTGGGTAGCGCCCAGCAGCGGTCCGGTGACGGTCACCACTGCCGGCAGCAGTTTTGACACGGTGCTGGCCGCGTACCGCCGTGCTACGCTTGGTTTTGTCCTCGTTGAGGAGGACGACGACGGCGGCGAGAGCAGCACAAGCCGGATCGTCTTTGTCGCCAACGCCGGCACCGCCTACTACTTCGCCATCGATGGTTACGCCAACGGCAGTGGTCGGGCGGTGTTGAATCTCAATCCGGGTGGCAATGACGCCTTCTCCCGCTGCACCATGCTGATGGCGGAAGCGGGGCGCGTCGGCGCCTTTTCCGGCACCGCAACCAGGGAGTCCGGGGAACCCCAGCACGCCAGCCAGCCGGGTGGACGGTCGGTTTGGTTTTGCTGGATGCCGACTCAGAGTGGACCGGTCGAGATCAGCACTGCGGGCAGTCTGTTCGACACCGTGTTGGCGGTTTATACCGGTGCCAGCGTCAACAGTCTCGTCCCGGTGGTCAGCGATAACGACGGGCTGCCCGACGGACAGAGCCGCGTGACGTTTCCAGCCGTGGCGGGCACGCCTTATCGGGTGGCCGTGGATGGTATCGGCGGAACGGGCGGCGTGGTGATTCTCAACTGGCGTCCGGTATTACGCCTTCTGCCGCCTATCCAAGTGTCGAGCAATGCAGTGAAGCTGACAATCGGCGGCGCGGTGGGCGACCGCTGCGTCATCGACTCCTCCACCAACCTCGCTGACTGGACCGAGTTTACTCGCGTCAGCAACGCGACGGGTCGGGTGGAACTGATCGTCCCCACCGCGGCCCGGGAATTCTTCCGTCTGCGGACAGAGTGAATCGACAGCGGTTCCGGACTTCGGAGCCGAGCTCCAAGCGCGCGAGCCAGGGGGCTTTGCGGCTACTCCCGAGACGAGCCGCTGAACTGGCCTTCCTTGTCCCGGAACAGGACGTTGAAGGTGGTCATCGACCCGTAGCAGCGGGTGATGTACTGCTGCATCTCGACCTTCTCCGCATCGGAAAGCTTCTCGTGGGCGTTGATCTTCTGCTCCAGCACGCGCAGTTGATTGCGCATCATCACGATCTTGTGGAAGAACACGTCCAGCGGCACTTCCTTCGTTTGCAAGGCGGGGTCAGCCGGGTGCAGCACCATCTTTCCACGATGCCAGCGGACGCCCAGTTCATGCGTCACGGCCTCGGGTTTCTCCAGCCCCAAGGCGCGCACCACCGCCTGTGCCGTCTCCTGGACGAACGACGCCAACGGCTGGCTCAATCCGGTGATGGCCACCTGCGGTTCCGCGGGTTCGAGGCCGGCCGCCTCGGGCGCCACAGTGCGGACACCTTCGTCGAACCGCACTTCAGCCGTACTCTCCCCAATGGTTTTCACCACGCCCACCCCGTATTGCGGGTGGCGCACCTTCATCCCGACGTGCAGGGATTGAATTCTCATGCCGGCAGCGTAATCCGCGCCTCTCAAACAGAAAGCAGGAAACGGGTCCGCCTACATGCCCATGATCTGGTAACCGCTGTCCACGTAGATGACCTGACCGGTGATGGCGGCAGCGCCGTCGCTGGCGAGGAAGGTGCCGGTGGCCCCCAGTTCCTCCGGCAACACGTTGCGCTTGAGCGGGGCATGGGCCTCGTAGTGCTTGAGCATCTCCGTAAAGCCGGAGATCCCGCGGGCAGCCAGGGTGTTCACCGGCCCGGCACTGATGCAGTTGACGCGGATCTTCTTCGGGCCGAGGTCGTAGGCGAGGTAGCGCGCGCTGGCCTCGAGCGAGGCCTTGGCGACGCCCATGACGTTGTAATGGGGCACCACCTTTTCCGCCCCGTAGTAGGTCATGGCCACGATGCTCCCGCCCTCGGTCATGAGCGGGGCGGCGGCGCGCGCCAGGGCCACCAGCGAATACGCGCTCACGTCGTGCGCGATGCGATACGCCTCGCGGGTGGTGTTGATGAACTGGCCTTCGAGGGCGTCCTTGGGCGCAAAGGCCACCGAGTGCAGGAGCAGGTGCAGCCGGCCGAACTTCTGACCCACCTCGGCGAACACCCGCGCGATATCCTCGTCCCGCGTCACGTCGCAGGGCAGAATGAGCGTATCTGCCCCGAAGGTGCCGGCCAGTTCCTCGACGTTTTCTTTGAGCCGCTCGCCCTGGTAGGTGAAAGCGAGCCGGGCGCCGGCCTTGTGCCAGGCCTGCGCGATGGCCCAGGCAATGGACCGTTTGTTCGCGACGCCGAAGACGATGCCGAGTTTTCCTGCGAGCAATGACATGTGCGTGATGAATCTTTGGTTGAGTTAAAACGCGACCGAATCGGCGTCAGCAGTAGGGGAAAGCCCCCCGGCAGGCAAGGGGAACCTTTCGTGGAGTGCGGTCCGTCTCCGGCATTTGGGGAGTTTGCAAGCGCAAGGGCCAATCCCGATCGGGTTTCATTTTCGTGGGCGGGCCGCCGATGAACCCTGCGTGACGGCAAACCGACTTTCGATTCCGCGGCTGGCCTCCCGAGGCTGGGGGAAGATCGCCACGATGTGGCTGCTGGCGGTGGCCCCGGCGGCGCACGCCGAAGGGGAGAAGTTCGCGGTGCTCCACGCCGGCGCGCAAACGTTTACCAACGTCACCGTCATCAGCCAGACCCGGCGGGATGTCTATATCTCCCATGCGGGCGGCTTTCTGAACCTGAAGGTGGAGGACCTGGATCTGGAGACCCAACGCGCGCTGGGTTATGCGGCGCCGGCGCCGGAGCCCCTGGTCGAGAGCGCACCTTCGGTGGCCGAGTCCGTGGCGGAGCGGGTGGGACTGAATCCGGACCTGGAGCATGTGCAGATCCAAGCCGTGCAGCAGTTCAAGGAACACATCGCACTGATCAAGCGGCTCTTGATCCCACTCGCGGCGGCTTTGTTCCTCTTCTATCTTTTCTGGTGCTACTGCTCGAAACTCATCTGCGAGAAGGCAGGGCACGCGCCCGGGTTTCTGATCTGGATTCCCGTTCTCCAAATGTTGCCCTTGCTGCGAGCGGCGGGCCTGCCGGGCTGGGCGTTCCTCTTCTGGCTGTTGCCGATTTCGAGCCCGGTGGTGACGGTGATGTGGTTCTTCAAGATCTGCGCGGCCCGGGGCAAGAACGCGGCGCTGGGCCTCCTGTTTTTCCTGCCCGTCACCAACATCATTCTCTACCTCTACCTGGCATTCTCGGGCACGGGCGAGGCGGAGGAAAGCCCGGCGCCCCAAGCCGGCCAGTTGGTTCTCCGCTGAACGGTCTGCAGGTGCCGCGTGCTTGCCATTGACGTGGCTTCCGAAGAAAGTCTCGGCCCATGCCGAGCCTGATCGAGAAGATGGAAGCCAGCGCGGCGGCCCGTCTGACGCTGCCGCCCGGCCGTCTGCCCGCCGAGGAACTGGCTCGCTTCCGGAACTTCCTCAAGGTCGAGAGCCACCGCCTCAGACTGCGCCATCGGGCCGGCCTGGGTGGCCGCGCCGTTTGCCGGGCGCGGGCCGCGCTGATCGACATCCTGTTGCGCTTCCTCTGGCAGGCCGCTCGTAACAGCCTGTCCGCGCAGGCGCAACGGGAATTCCCGCCGTTGTGCCTCATCGCCCTGGGCGGCTACGGACGCGGCGAGCTCAGTCCCCACAGCGACATCGACATCATGTTTCTCCACGCTGGCCAGGTGGTGGCAGCCAGCAAGCCCCTGCCGCACCTGTCCAAGCTGATGGACAGCATCCTGTATCCGTTGTGGGATCTGGGGTTCAAAATTGGCCATTCCGTGCGCACGCTGGCGGATTGCGTCAGCGCGGCCAACGACGCCGACGACAAGAAGAGCATGGAGACCAAGACCTCGTTGATCGAGGCGCGGCTGGTGGTGGGGGATGCGAAACTCTTCGAACGCTTTCAGAAGGTCGTGGTGACAAAGTGCGTGGACGGATACGAAGCGGCCTACCTGGCGGCGCGGCTGGAAGACCAGGCCGCCCGGCGGGCCAAGTTCGGCAACTCCGCCACCATGCAGGAGCCCAACCTCAAGAACGGGTGCGGCGGCCTGCGCGACTTCCAGAACCTGCACTGGATGGCCTTCTTCAAGTATCGCACCCGCTCCCTCGAGGAGATGGAGGCCCGCGGACTGATCCGGCCCATTGAACGCCGCCAGTTGGAGGCGGCCTACGATTTCCTGCTCGCCGTGCGCAACGAACTCCATTACCAGACCAACCGCCCCGTCGATGTGCTGGCCAAGAGCCTTCAACCCGCCGTCGCCCTGGCGCTGGGCTACACGGATCGCTCCCCCCGCCGCCGCATCGAGCGGTTCATGCGGGACCTCTACCAACACACCCGCAATCTCTACCTGATTACGCGCACGTTGGAAGAACGCCTCGCCCTGGTGCCCCCGTCGCGCCGCCGGTTACCCTCCATCCGCCGCCTGCTCCCGCGCCGCTTTCTGCCCCCGGCGAACGATCAGGTGATCGACGGCTTCAAGATCAGCGGTGACCAGATTCACGCCGTGCACAACCGGGTCTTTCGGGACCAGCCGCGTCGGCTCATGCGGGTGTTCCTCCACGCCCAACAACGCGGTCTCAGGCTGCATCCGGACCTTGCCCAGTCCATCCGCGGAGATCTCGTCCTGGTGGACCGAGCCTTCCGGCGCGATCCCCACGTGCGGGACACGTTCCTGGAGATCCTCAACCGGCGCGGCAACGTGGCGCCATCGCTGCGCTCCATGCACGAGGTCGGCCTGCTGGGAAAATATCTGCCCGAATTCGGCCGTCTCACCTGCCTGGTACAACACGAGTTTTACCACCAGTACGCGGCCGACGAACACACGCTCATGTGCCTGGCCAAACTGGACGAGGTGTGGGAGGCGCAGGCGCCGGCCGTGCAACCCTACGCGCACCTGTTCCAGACCATTGAACGCCCGTTCGTCCTCTACCTCGCTCTGCTGCTCCATGACGCGGGCAAGGCCTGCCAAGGCCCGCACTCGGAGATCGGCGGCCAACTGGCCCTCCAGGTGGCGCGACGGCTCGATCTCGACGGCGCCACTGCTCACTCCTTGCGCCTGCTCATCGAGCAGCACCTCACAATGGCGCAGACGTCCCAGCGCCGCGACCTGGAGGCCCCGGAAGTGATCCGCGCCTTCGCCACCCAGGTGCAGACGATCGAGAATCTGCGCATGCTCACCCTCCACACCTACGCGGACTCGCTGGCCACCAGCGACAAGCTCTGGAACGGTTTCAAGGACTCCCTGCTCTGGATGCTCTATCACAAGACCGAACGCGCGCTGCTCGGCGGTACCGACTTCATCCGCGCGGAGGAAAAGCAGCGACAACTGCTGGCCGAGGAGGTCGGCCGCCTTTTGCCGCCCAGCTTCAAGGAGGATGAACTGGCGGCACACTTCTCCTCCCTGCCGGCCCGCTACTTCCAAATCCACAACGCCCGCGAGGTCATGACCGATCTGGCCCTTGCTCACCGTTTCATGCACCTGCAACTGGCCGATGACGACAAGCGCGCCCTCGAACCCATCATCGCCTGGCACAACGAACCGGATCGCGGCTTCACCAGCGCCAAGATCTGCACCTGGAACCGCGCCGGCCTCTTCAGCAAGATTGCCGGCTCCTTCACCGCCGCCGGCATCAACATTCTCGGCGCCCAGGTCTTCAGCCGCTCGGACGGCATCGTCCTCGACACGTTCTACGTCGCCGACGCCCGCACCGGCGGCCTGGTCAGCAAGCAGGAGCGTGAGCGCTTCGAGGCCATCCTCGTCCGGGCGCTCACCGAGGACGGTTTCAACCTGCATTCCCTCATCGACCGGCAGCCGCGCTCCCGGCCGCCGTATCAACTGGACGAGACCGAGGGCATCCCGACCCGCATTTCCTTCGACAACACCAGTTCTCCCTCGCGCACGGTCATCGATCTGGAAACCGAGGACTGCGTCGGCCTGCTCCATGCCGTCTCGGAAGCGTTGAGCGGTTTGGGGCTCGACATTTCGCTGGCCAAGATTGCGACCGAGAAAGGCGCCGCCATCGACAGCTTTTACGTGGCGGAAATCGATGGCGGCAAAATCGAGACACCCGCGCGGCAACAACAGATCGAGAGCCGCCTGCGGCAGGTCATCGCCGCCCTTCAGGCGCCGTCTGCCTCGACCGCCAGCCGGTGACGTGGCCGGACCGCACGCCCGCCGCCGGCACACGATCCGGTCGTCGCAATCGGCAAGCGAGCAGCAGAACTCCTGAGCACGTCGTGTTGCCGTTGCGGGGTGGATCAATCAGCAACGGGCCACATCCGATGACGGAGAACCCGAAGCTGAGACCCTTTTCGAGACCGACATCGCTTCCTCATTGCGGGCGCCGAACCGTTCCGATACTCAACTCGGGCCGTGAGCTTCACACCTGCCCAACTCCGCGCCATCGTCGCCGCCGGCAATGTCCTGGTCATGGCTGGTGCCGGCACGGGCAAGACTCGCACGCTGGTCGAACGTTGCGTCCGCCGTTTGCTTGCCCCCACGGATCCGGTGTCCCTGGAGGCAATCCTCATGGTGACGTTCACCGAAGCGGCGGCCTCCGAAATGCGCCAGCGCATCCGGGCGCGCCTCGAAGCCGAGCTGGACGCACAGCCGGAAAATGCCCGCCTGGCCGAGCAACTGGCCCTGCTCGACTCGGCCCGTATCTGCACCCTCCACAGCTTCTGCCTCGAACTGGTCCGCGAGCATTTCCACGAGCTGGCGCTCGATCCCCAAGTCACCGTGCTCGACCCGGATCAAGCCCGCCTGCTGGCCGCAGAGACGCTCAATGAAATGTTTCGGGCACATTACGCGGCGGACTCCCCCGAGTCCGACGCCGTGCGTCAGCTCGTCGAGGAGCACGGCGGCGGCCGGGACCAGCCGATCCGCGAGCTGATTCTCCGGCTGCACGAGTTCACCCAGACCCGGCCGGATCCGGAAGGCTGGTTCGCCCGTGAACTGGAGCGGTTCGCGCAGACCGATCCGCTGGTCTGGCGGCAGTGGCTGCATGCGGGCTTCGAAACGTGGCGGCAACGGTGGCAACCCTGTTTGCGCGCCCAGGCGGCCGAGAACGCCAACGCCCACACCTGCGCGGCGTGGCTGGAAGGCGCCGGGACAACGGCGGGTTGGGACGCGAAGACGTGTCTGCAGCAAATTCTCGCCACCAGCAGGAGCCGACCCAGGGGCCAGAAGGGCAGGTCCGGCCCACCGCTAACGAAGTTCTACGAGGAGGCGACCTTCTTGGATTCGCTCCTGGCCGCTCCCGGGGCACCGGATCCCCTGGCCGAGGACTGGTCCTGGGTGCGGACGACGATGGCGACGCTATTGCGGCTGGCGCGCGAGTTCGCGCAGAGCTTCGCTCAGGCGAAGCGGAACGCCGGCCGGATTGATTTTCACGATCTGGAGCAGTTCGCGCTGCGCCTGCTGTGGAATGCCACCACGGGCCGGCCCACACCGGTGGCCAGCCGGTGGCGCGAACGACTGCAACTCGTGTTCGTGGACGAATACCAGGACATCAACCCCGCGCAGGATGCCATCCTCGCCGCATTGAGCCGCGAGGGCGCCGATGCGAACCGCTTCCTGGTCGGTGACGTCAAGCAGAGCATCTACCGGTTCCGCCAGGCGGCACCGCACATTTTTCAGGGCTACGCCGAACGCTGGCGCCAGCAGCCCGAAGCCCAAGTCATCGCCCTCTGCGACAACTTTCGCAGCGCCGAGCCGATCCTGCGTTTCCTCAACGCCTTTTTCGCCGGCCATTTTCGGCCCGAGGCGGGCGGCGTCACCTACGACGAACAGGCCCGCTT
>DATLZF010000474.1:0-6290 GCA_035574135.1 Candidatus Methylomirabilota bacterium | reverse complement strand
GGAGGTGGCGCGGCGCCCGCCGTTATCGACCGCCACCGCCCGAAGCACGTAATTGCCCGTGCCAATCCCGGGCCAGACCAAACTGAACGGGCCGGTGGTGTCCTCACCGATCCGGGCGCCGTTGGCGTAGAATTCAACGCGGCTGACCGAGCCATCAGGATCGGAAGCGTCGGCGGCGATGGCGATGCTGGCGGGGAAGTTGTAGCTGGTGTTGTTGCTGGGCGCGGTGATGGCCACCGTCGGAGGGGCATTGCTTGGCGGCACGCCGGTGATGCCCACCAACGCGAAGTCGAAGCTGATGTCGGAACTGGTCGGCGCATCCTGATGCACCTCGACGGCCAGCACGTTGGCACCGTTTACCAGCAACGGCAGCGCGGCGTTGACGTTGGCGGATCTCACCTGGTTTTCCTGCCCCTGGCCGGAGGCCGTGTTGAAGGAGATGACGCCGCCCGGCATGTTGGGCGTGCGGTAGATCTCCACCCCGTTGAGGTAGGCGACCGCGCCGTCGTCGAACAGAATGGTCAGGTCCAGGTTCGTGTAGCTGGCGGCATTGGCAACATTGAACGTGTGCCGGAAGTAGGTGGTGATGAAGCGATTGCCGGGGGTGCCACCGTTGACCACTGTCGCCTCATCGCCGTCGCCGTAGCCAAGCTGGGCCGGACCGGACGCCCAGGCGGCGTCGTTGAAACCGGGCTGGGACCACGCCGTGCCCTGATCGCTGCCGTTGTCGAGATACCTCCAGACGGAACCGCCGCTGATCAGCACGTTGGTGAAGGAGCCGGTTTCGGTGACGGTGATGTTGACGACGGACGACGTGGCGGACAATCCGCCCGCATCGGTCGCCACAGCCCGCAAGGCGTAGCCTCCCGCTCCCACGTCCGGCCAGTCGAAGCTGAACGGAGCGGTGGTGTCCTCGGCGATCTTCGCGTCGTTGGCGAAGAACTCGACGCGGGCCACGGGACCTTCGAGGTCGGTGACGCTGGCGGCCAGCGGCACCGTGGCGGGCGCGCCAAACGAGGCGCCTTCGGACGGGCTGGTCAACGCCACCGTCGGAGCGGTGTTGGCGGCCACGATCACGTTGACCACGCCGGAGGTACCTCGTGCGGCGGCGTTGTCGGTGGCGACGGCGCGCAGCGCGTAGGTGCCCACGGCGGGGTTAACCCAATCGAAACTGAACGGGCTGGTCGTGTCCTCGCCCAGCTTGGTGGTGCCCTGGTAGAACTCGACCTTGGCGATGGTGCCGTCGATATCCGCAGCAGTGGCCACCAGGTTGATGGTGACCGGCGGCGTGAACCGCGCGCCCTCGGCCGGGCTGGTGAGGCTGGCGGTGGGCGGCGCATTGCCCGTGACCGTGACGTTGACGACGCCCGAAGTGGCCTTGAGCCCGCCGTTGTCCGTCGCCACGGTCCGCAACGCGTAGTTGCCGGCGATCACATTGTTCCAAGTGAAGCTGTAGGGGTTGCTGTTGTCCTCGCCCAGCTTGGTGTCGCCCTGGAAGAACTCGACCAGCGTCACGGCGCCGTCGTTATCCGATGCGGTGGCGTTGATGGTGATGGAGGCCGGAGCCGAGAAGCCGGCCCCGCTACTCGGGCTGGTGATGGCCGTGGTGGGGGGCTGATTCGATCCTCCCACGTTGCCAATCAGCTCCAGAGCGAAGCTGATGTCGCTGCTCGCCGTTGCGTTCTGGTGCATTTCCACGGCCAGCACGTTGTTCGCCGCCAGGAGGTTGGCGCCGATGGTGGTCGAGATGAACTGCGATTCGGCCGCGCCGCCGATGGCGGTGAGGGCGAGCGTGTTGAAGGCGATGGGGCCGACGGGCAGGTTATCCCGCATCACCTCGACGCCATTCAGGTAAACCACGGCGCCATCGTCCCGCATCAATCGGATGGTCAACGAGGAAAAGGCCCCGGGATTCCCCACCATGAAACTCCGCCGGAAGTAGGTCGTGATGTACTTGTTGTTCGAGTCCGGCCCGAATCCCACCACCGTCGTTTCGTCTCCGTCTCCGTAGCCCAATTGAGCGGCTCCGGTCAGCCAGGTGGTGTCGTTGAAGCCCAATTCGCGCCACGCCGTCCCCTGATCGCTGCCGTTGTCCAGATACTTCCAAACGGCGTTGGGAGCCACGAGCGTCACCGCCGTTTGCGCCAGGTTTGTGATGTTCAACTGGATGTTGCCCGACGCCGCGTTGGCGCCGCTTCCAAAGCCGTCCACCGCAATTTGATAAACGGTGCCGGCGGCGGCCGTGAACTGGACACCGCTTCGGGAAGTGCCGTTGGTGTCGTCGTTGTTGGCCACGAGGCTCAAGCTTCCAAGCGAGGCCCCGGTGTAAACCGCAAGCAGGGTGTCGAAATCGCTGCCCGCCGTCGTGATGGTGGCTGGCCCGCTGTTCGGCGCCGTCCAGGTCCACCACACGGATTTGCCCCCTGGCGTCGCCGGCCAATGGGCCGGTTCGCCACCCTCCAGAGTTGCATCCACGTTGCTCCCGGAGGTGGAAACCACGGCCCCGGCCAACGGCAGGCGGTCTGCGAACGCATCGTTGGGAGGGGGCGCGGAGGATCCGCGAACGGGAGCCAGGGCGAACAAAAGAACACCAGCCAGAAGGCAACGGGACTGTCTCATATTTGGTACGACTGAGTGACGGCTAAGGAACTTCACAAATGCCGCTTGGTCAAATGGAACGGCAGCGATCGGGGAAACCCCGGGACCCATCCGACGACTGGCTCGGGCTTGGCCGGCCGAGGGCAAGGCAAGAGTGGCTCTCCTCTGTGGGGGAGCAGGCCGAAGAGATGATAAACTGCATCATCACGTTCACAGTTTGACCGGGAGCCGGGGCGCTTAAATAGCCCGATTCCCCGGCGCTTCGCAAGCGGAGAAACGTCTGCCGCCGTTTCTCAACGCACGCGAAGGCTGCCACGGTGGCCTTCTCAGCGAAAAAATCCGCCCCGAAACGGCGTCGGGAGGACAGCCCACTCGCGCTCAGGCGGGCGAATCCACCGTGACAAACGCGGCCCCACCGCACCCCGGCACCGCGCTGAGCGCCACCGCACCCTAGGCCGAAGGGGGAGCGCCACACCGACACCACCCCCCGCCCCAGGTTCCCGCGTATTCCGGAGTTAGATCACGTCGGAGGTGAGTCAGTCCCGCCCGCAGACGACCTTTGACCGTTCCGAGCGACAATCCCAGTCGTTGGGCGATGTCGCGATCCGTCATGGCTTCAAAATAGCGAAGGTAGATGACCTGCTTTTCGGTCGAGGCAAGGTGTTCCAAAGCCTCGTGGAGCGCGAGGCGATTGGGGGTGCCGTTTTCCTCGGCGGCGAAGTCCCCGTTCTGCTCCGCCCGCTCCAGCGTCGCTTGCAAGGTGTGACATCTGCGCCGGCGGCGAAGCCATGAACCAACCACGTTCTTGGTGATGCCGACCATCCAGGTGGAGTGGGAGGACTGGCTGTGGAAGTTCGGGAGCGCGCACCAGGCGGCGATCCAGATTTCCTGCTCGAGGTCGCCCAGGTCCTCCACGTCCGCCCAAGCCAGGCGCTTGTGCAGTTCGCAGCGCACCAGCGCGCCATACTGGCGATGGAGATTGGTGAAGGCGTCCTCACGCCTCGCCGGAGGTGTTGGCCATCCCTGCCGCCCCGTTTCGGTCCTGCCCGTCATTCCGAGGTTCCCCTCACTGGCAGGCCAACCGTGAACCAGATCCAAAAAAAGTGCAATCCCACATTCAACCAAACCGGCGCCGCTACTAATCCCAATGAACAACATCCATGCCGGGGTCCGATCCAACCGGGACCGCGCCTGCCCACGAACCGGAACGGGTAGCCGCCGTGGCGGTCTTGGAGATCAACGCTCCGGTCGAATCCACAACCATGTCTCCGTTATGCGAAACTCCTTGCGAATCCTTTGGACCCATCTCGGCTGGCTGGCGCTGACGTTCCTGTCCGGTCCGGCGCTGGCCTACGGCCCCGGTTGTCCGCATCCGGCGGCCGAGCCGGCGGTGTTGCCCGCCGCCACGGCGCTGCTCAACGCCTCAATGAAATGGTGCGGCATCGCCGAGGCGCCCGGCATCGCCAATCCCGCACTGGTCTGCGAGCCCAGCTTCCGGGACTACATGTGGCGCCGGCACGAACGCGCCTCGGATCGCATCTGGATTCCGCAATGCCGCATCACCCTGCGTTCGGGCGCAGCCGGCATCTCGCATCTGAACTACAAGATGTTCGGCGACCTCGATACCACCACCGGGTTGCCCGGCGACATCGTGGTCAGCCCCATCACGGAGATGGATAACACCTGGCTCCAATGCGACATGGCGTGGAACACGCCCACGCCGCAGCCCAAGGGCGTGATCGCCGTCAGCGCCCGCCTGAACCCGCCCATCCTCTGGACGCCGCTCTTTGCCTTCACGGGCGATGGCACGTCGTTGACGGTGAACGTGCCCTGGGATCCCGCCGGCAACCGCTTCTTCCAGGTGTCCGCTCACGCGCTGCCCACGGTGAACCTCGCCTGTGGCGACAACCGGCGCATCTATCGCAATCTCACGGACAAGGAAATCACCATCACCATCCAGGCCACGGACCAGTGCGAGAGTTTTCGCTCCGAGCTCACCATCCGCAACGAACGGGACGAAGCCGTCGAAACGGCCCGCATCGACGACGGCGCCACCGAGACCGTCACCGTGACGGTGCCGAAGAAAGGCTCCGTCTATGTCGATTGTTCCGGCAGCGAAGGAAGGTGCCAATACACCATCTCGCCGTAAGAGCCCGGTCGGCTCCAGACCAGAAAAGGGACGCGGCTCGCCGTCTCACGGCCCGGTGAGGGGACCGCTGCCGGCCCAGGTGGCGCAGTTCAGGGGTTCCGCGGCGTCACCAAGCGGTAGAACCGGCGGGGCTGGTCCGGCTCGGAGGGATGGAGGATCTCGATCACCCGGTTGCTCGGGTAGGCGAAGACTTCATCCACGTCCGTCCACTCGCCGGCGCCCGCCGAGGGCCGCCACTGAACCGTGTAGGTCCTGTTCGACACGGCCAGGAAACTCAACCGCGCCGGACTGCCGGCGGTTTCCACCATCTCGATCCGCTCAAACTTGAGGCAACTGGCCGGATCGCGTGGATCGGTGCCGGCGATGTATTCCTCCCGGTTGGACAGCGAGTCGCCATCCGCGTCGGCCGCCGCGTCGGCCACGTCGTTGGTGTTCAGATTATAGGCCGCTTCCCAGGCATCGGGCACGCCGTCGCCATCGAAGTCGGCCAGCACCGTCACCGTCGCGCTGAGCGCGGCGATGCCGCCGCGATTGACGGTGTTCGTCACGATCACCTGGTAAGTGCCGTTACTGGTGACGTTGTTCTCCACCAGATAGGAGACCCCGGTGCTGTTGGTCTCCATGAACAGGGTGGCGCCGTTGCGCCGCCAGCGGAAGCCCATGGGCATGGTGCCCTCGGCCTTCACGCCCAGGATCAACGTCCCGCCCCGGGGCAGCGCCTGGCTGACCGGATGGATCAGAATCGTCGGGCGCACGAGTACGACCAGTTCGGCCGGCTGGCTCACGGCCGGTCCGATGGCATCCCAGATCGTCACGCGGTAGATGCCGGCGTTGGCGACCTGGACCTCCGGCAGCACCAGGGTGGCGTTGGTGGCGTCCGGCAGGTTCACACCGTCCTTGCTCCATTGATAACGCAAGGCGCCCGAGCCGTAGGCGCCCACGGTCAGCGTCACGGTGGCGCCATTGGTCACGGTCTGGCTGGCGGGCTGATTGGTGATGGTGGCGGGGATGAGCACGGTGAGGAGCGCGTTCGAGCTGGCGACCGCGCCGGCAGTGTTGAATACGAGTGCCCGGTAGGAGCCCGCCTGAGCCGCCTGCACATTCGTCAACACCAGCGTCGGCGTCGTCGCACCGGGGATGTCGTTGCCGTTGTGCTGCCACTGGTACGAGAAGGGAGCGCTGCCGCCACCCGCGACCTCAAAGACGGCCGTCTGGTCCCGGATGACGGTGACGGGAGCCGGGTGCCGGAGCACCACCGGGGGGATTTGCACGACCAACTGCGCCACCTCGCTGGTGACCGAGCCGGAGGTGTTGGCGACAACCACCGTATAGCCGCCGGCGTCGTCCAACTGCGCGTTGACGATCAGCAGCGTGGCGTTGGTTTCGCCGTTCAGCGGGGTGCCGTCGCGCAGCCACTGGTAGGTGAAGGGTGGTGTGCCGCACACGGCGACGCTGAAGGAGGCGTTGCCGTTGGTGGGCACCACGCGCGGCTGGGGATGCTGCGTCACGGCCGGCAGGCCGGCGGGTTGGTTGACGCGCGCCC
>DATLZF010000473.1:0-2864 GCA_035574135.1 Candidatus Methylomirabilota bacterium | reverse complement strand
AGCGAACTCATGCAATGATAGAGTCGGCCCGCCTGCACACCGTGAAGCCGACGCCGCTCGGGGGATGCCTTCTCCCAAAACGACACGCTTTTGAGCATCAGCTCGATGTTGAAATAATCCGGGTGGGTCACCGCAAATTGGCAGCAGGCAAACCCGATGGCGCGCAACCGTTCGCGGGTGCGCCCCTTGAACCGGGCTGCGCGATCAAACAGATCCGCCCGCTCCCGGAGAATCCGGGTGGCGATGGCCAGCGCCAAGTCCTCCTTTGTCTCGAAGTGCAGGTAGATCGTGCCCTTGGAGTACTCGATGGCCCTGGCCAGTTCGTCGAGATTGAGATTTTGAAACCCGTCCCGCAGGAGCAACCGGCTGGCGTGCTCGAGGATCAATTCCTCGCGCGCGGCCTTCTCTCGTTCTTTGCGGGTTTGTGTGACGGACACGTGTCTAACGTAACGGGCATTTGACTGTGAGTCAAAATATTTTTTGGGGTCAGTCGATTGTCGAGCTTCGACCCGCGGCGCAGCGGGATGCGGAACCCGCTGCTCGGCGCCGCACTCTTGGCAGCCTCGGCCCACGCCAAGCGTTGCCACACCCTCCGCTGGCGTGCACAGCGGGGGGCCCGTCGCGATCATCTCCGCGCCATCAACCAACGCCCGCCACAAGTTGCTGGGCACGGCCCAGCGGTGGAATGCGACCACGGCGATTTGGGTTCGACTCGTCCGCCGCGTCTAGCCATTATGCCAAAGTATGGCGGGTCAGCCTCGGCCACAACGGAGGCAGTTGCCTTGGGCAATTCCCAGCCCGCGCGACCCCGCGGGGCCGGTCGCTTTTTCGTCGCGCCTGCCATCCCCCTTGGGCGCCGGTCAAACGGGCAATCGCCGACATCGGGGGCGCATCATCGCCTTGGCGGCTGTGGCCTTGGGATTGGGGCTGGCCGACCGGACAGCACCCCGATTGGCGGCGGAGCAGCCCGCAGGGAGCACCACTTTTTCGGGGCATATTGCCGGCATCGTTCACCGTCATTGCACGCCGTGTCATCACGAGGGTCAATCGGCCCCGTTCCCGTTCCTGAGTTACGAAGACGTTCGGAAGCGAGCCAGGCAGGTGCTGGAAGTGGTGGAGAGCCGTGCGATGCCACCGTGGCTGGCCGAGCCCGGGCACGGCGAATTTGCGAACGAGCGGAGACTGACCGAGGAGGAACGTCAGCGGATTCGCGACTGGGTGACCCGCGGCGCGCCGGCAGGGGATTTGAGCGCGGCCCCGGCCGCGCCCCGGTTTCATGCCGGCTGGCAGATGGGCGTTCCGGATCTGGTGGTGGCGATGCCCCGGCCGTATCAACTGGGGCCGGAGGGCCCCGACGTGTATCGCAACTTCGTTCTGCCGGTTCCGCTGGATCGGAATCGTTGGGTGAGGGCGGTCGAGTTCAAGCCGGGCAACCCGCGCAGCGTGCATCACGCTTTCATTCGGGTGGACGAGGAGGGGCACGCCCGCAAGCTGGATGGCCAGGATGGACAGCCGGGGTTTCACAAAATGCTGCGGACGGCCCGGATGCCCGGGGGCCAGTTCCTGACGTGGAACCCGGGCCGTCCTCCGGTGGTGGCACCGCCCGGGCTGGCCTGGGGGCTGCGAACGAACAGCGACCTCGTCATCGAACTGCACCTCAACCGCACCGGAAAATCGGAATCGGTCCAGCCGTCCATCGGGATCTATTTCACCGACGAGCCGCCAACGAACACCTGTTACACGTTCAAGCTCGGGTCGTACAACCTCGATTTCCCCCCGGGAGCAACGAATGAGATCGTCCACGACTCGTTCAAGCTGCCGGTGGATGTCGAGCTGTTGGCGGTGTATCCGCACGCCCACTTTCTGGCCCGCGAGGTTCAGGCCCATGCCGTGCGGCCGGACGGCTCGATCGAACGGCTGATCTGGATCAAACGCTGGGACTTCAACTGGCAGGGGGACTATCGCTACCGCGAACCCGTCCGGCTCCCGAAAGGCAGCGTTGTCCATCTGTGGTTCACATACGACAACTCGACCAACAATCCGGTGAACCCCCACCATCCGCCGCAGCGCGTGACCTACGGGGAACAATCCACCGACGAAATGTGCGAGCTGGGGCTGCAGGTGTTGACCCGCACCACCGACGACCTCCGCACCCTCGAGGGCGCGGTCGAGCAACATCGCATCCGACAGGTCGAGGAATGGTTCCGTCACCGGGCCGAATCCAATCCCGGAGACGCCGAGGCCCTGACGCGCTATGGGATGCTCTTGTGGACGAAGAACCGCAAAGCCGAAGCCTGGGCGCACCTCCAGCGGGCTGTCGAGCTGCGACCCGACCTTGCCGAAGCGCGCTACAACAAAGGCGTGGCTCTGCGGTTGGGAGGGCGACCGGCGCAGGCCTCACAGGAACTGCAAGCCGCCCTCCGGCTGGACCCGCGCTTTCCCAAAGCCTACCAGCAGCTTGCTTTTGCCTTTGCCTCTCTCGGCCAGGCGGCCGATGCCGAGCGCTGCTTCCTCAAGGCCCTCGAGCACGATCCCGCCGACACCGTCTCCCGGGCCGGTCTAACGGAACTGCGGCAATTCCTTCAATCCCAGCAGTCCCGCCCCCTCCCCCTGGCCCCCGCACCCAAGGGCCAGGTCTCAAATGCCGAGTTCTGAACTCCGATCGACGGCCCGGGGGTCTGTCGCGAGGCCGAGATGCTCGTCGGATTTCTGCCCTGGGGAACGCTCTGCGCTTGCCTGCCGGGACGGCCTCGCGCCTTGCGGGAACATCGGGAAAAGGGAAAGCTGGGTAGATCGTGACCCCTGTGGTGGGGGGAAGGCAAGTAGAGGTGGTGGCGTTTGGAGAGGTTGAGGGGACGCCAGTT
>DATLZF010000472.1:0-2811 GCA_035574135.1 Candidatus Methylomirabilota bacterium | reverse complement strand
CCTGGTTTACCTGCTGCCGCGCGAGGGCAGCGTTCTGTGGGTGGACAGCCTGGCCATTCCGGCGCGGGCGCCGCACCGGGAACTGGCCGAGCAGTTCCTCAATTTCGTCCTGGACCCGCGCAACGCCGCAAGGATCGCGAGGTTCACGCGCTTTGCCTCCTCCAATCAGGGCGCCCGGCCCTTCCTTGACCCGGCCGACCTTCACAATCCGGCCATTTATCCACCGCAAGAGGCGTTCGCGCGGCTGGAGTATCTCCGCGACCTCGGTCCGGCGCTGCGCCTGTACGACGAAGCCTGGACGCAACTGAAAGCGCGCTGAGCTTCGTCGCTCTCCTCCCGGCCGGCCCCAGCGGCCCGTCCGGGGAGCCGATACGTTTTCGGACGGGCATTTTTGGTCCGTCGGTCGCCTTTTCGCAGCCCGGGAGAGTTTCGCAAAACCATGCCCGCCGCCCATCCGGCGCGCGCACAGAACGAAAACGGGGATCCTCAAGCTGGCGGAGCCGGTGCGGGGTTTGGAGGGCCGCGGGTGGCATAAGATCGGCCTCCCAAGGGCGGGCGGCATGAACGCGACCCGATCGGCCTTGGGGGGAAAACGAACTGCCGGAAAAAACAATGGTGGAGGCGGGGGGAGTCGAACCCCCGTCCCTGACTCGGTAGCCAGCCGCGACTACATGCTTAGTCCGCAGTAGGTGTCGGCAGCCGGTCGCCTGCGGACCCGCATCCGACTGCCCCAGACAGCATGGGAAGGATCTCGGACCCGCGCGCGCCGTCTCCGCGCAGATCCCAGCCTGCTATGGCGTTCGTCCGGCCCAGCAGGCGTCAGCCGGCGAACGTCGCGGCAACTTCAGGCCGCGAGAGCCAACTCTTCGTTAGCAGTTTTCTTTTGATGCGATGATTAACGAGGCCAACGCATCGTCCTCGGCATGCCGCCTCTGGCGTCCGGGCCAGGTCGAAACCGGATCGCCCCCACGAAACGGCACCATGACCATACCCCTCCCCCGGGATTCGTCAAGCCCTCCCCCACCCTTCAGCCGCCACGGCTTTCATCGGTCAACGACCCCGCAGGCACCTTTCGCAGCGGTCCCGAGACCGGAAAAAGCCCGTTCCTTGGGAAACCGTGCCGCCCGCGCTCGCCTTTCCTGGGGCGGCAGCCCCGTTGCGGGAGTACTGGGCGCGTCTGATGGTCGAGCGGCGGACTCGGAAACCACGAGCAAGGGCCGTTTGCCCTCGGCATTGCGGCGTCGAGGACGCCTGCAATCCCCGGGGCGCGGGAAGTGTTCAGGACCGGAAATGCGGCGGAAGATGGTTCGCCCGCGGCCCTTCAGGCTTGCATTGCCAGGGGCGGCCGCTAAAACGGGCGCATGAGCCGCTGGCCCGCACCACGCATTGCCGGCTGCCGCTTCAAGGCGCTGGTATGCATTCTGGCCGTTGGTCTGCTGCCCACGGGCTGCGTGACGCCCGCCCGGCAGCCCACGCTGACCCAGGCCCAGCTCAATCGCGTGGCCGCCCAACTTCGTCCCTCTCTGGTTCGCCTTCGCGTGGTCAGCACGGACTACGTGGACGGGCGCGAGGTAAAAACGCAATCCGTGGGCAGCGGCGTTATCATCACGGAGGACGGTTACCTCATCACCAACCATCACGTGGCCGGGTGGGCCACGCGGATCTTCTGCACCCTCTGGAATCTGGAGGAGGTCGAAGCCGAACTGGTGGGGACCGACGCACTGACCGACATCGCCGTGGTGAAGTTGAAACCCGACCGTCCGATGCGCTTCACGCCGGCCCGGCTGGGGGACTCGAGCCGCCTGCGCGTGGGCGATCCGGTGCTGGCCATGGGCAGTCCCATGGCCCTGTCGCAATCGGTGACGCTGGGCATCGTCAGCAACACGGAAATGATCATGCCGCGGTTCATGGGCCCCTCGGCGCGCCTGCGACTCGATGGCGAGGATGTGGGGTCGCTGGTGAAATGGATCGGGCATGACGCCCCGATCTTCGGCGGCAATTCGGGCGGGCCCCTGGTCAATCTGCAGGGCGAAGTGGTGGGCATCAACGAGATGCGCTTGGGGTTGAGCGGGGCCATCCCGATCAACCTGGCCCGCGAGATTGCTCAACAACTCATCGCCGAGGGACGCGTGCGCCGGAGCTGGCTCGGCATGGACGTACAGCCGCGCTTCAAACGCTCCGAGGCCAGCCGGGGCGTGTTGGTGGCCGGGGTGTTGCCGGATTCGCCCGCGCAGCAGGCCGGACTGCAGGCAGGGGACCTGCTCGTGGCGCTGGCCGGCCGGCCGGTGGATGTTCGCTTCGACGAACAGATCCCGGAATTCATGCGACTGGTCTGCAGCCTGCCCATCGGCCAGTCGGTGCCCTGTGTGGTCGAACGCGCGGGGCGAGAAATCACGCTTCACGTCGTGCCGGCGGAACGCGGCGAGTTCCTGGCCCGGCCGCGGGAACTGAAGGCCTGGGGCATCACCGCCCGCGATCTGACGCCCCTGTCCGCGCGCGAGATGAAACGGCCGGACACCAACGGGGTGGTGGTCACCTCCGTGCGCGCCGGCGGGCCCGCCGGCGATGCGCGGCCACCGCTCGATGAGGGAGATGTGCTGGTGGCGGTCAACCATCAACCGGTGCGCTGTCTGGCAGACCTCGTGCGCCACACCGAGCAGCTCACCCAGGGCCGCGCCGATCCCGTGCCGGTACTCGCCACCTTTGAGCGCGGCGACAAGCGGTTTCTCACGGTCGTGCGACTGGGCATTACGGAGCTGGAAGATCCCGGACGGGAGGTCACCAAGGCGTGGCTGCCCGTGGAAGTGCAGG
>DATLZF010000471.1:0-2974 GCA_035574135.1 Candidatus Methylomirabilota bacterium | reverse complement strand
CGGTCGCCCGCCCCGCTCCCTCGTCCCGCCGGCAGGAAACACTCGCCTGCCGGGTCGTGATGGTTTATTGCCACGCCGTCCATCGCACCTGATGAAGACGAATACCGACGACCTCCGGTTGCCTCCACAGACCAAGTTCATCATCGGCAACGAAGCCTGCGAACGGTTCAGCTACTACGGGATGATCGCCATCCTCACGCTGTACATGGTGCGGGTGCTCGGCATGTCGGAGGCCGAGGCAACGGGCGTGATGCACACCTTCAAGGCGGCCGTGTATTTCCTGCCGCTGGCGGGCGCCTGGCTGGCCGACCGCTGGCTGGGCCGCTACTGGACGATTCTCAGCCTGTCGTTCTTCTATTGCCTCGGCCACGGCGTCCTGGCCGTGTCGGAAGGCAGCACGGGCGGGCTGTATCTCGGGCTGGCGTTGATCGCCGTGGGCGCGGGCGGCATCAAGCCGTGCGTTTCCGCCTTCGTCGGGGACCAGCTCGCGTCCGTGCAGGAGCGCGCGTTGCTGAAGGCATACAGCCTTTTCTACTGGTCGATCAACTTCGGCTCGTTCTTCGCCTTCGGGTTGATTCCGACCATCCGCGAGAACTACGGCTATAGTTGGGCGTTCGGCATCCCGGGAATCGCCATGGCCATGGCAACGTTCATCTTCTGGTTGGGTACGCGGCATTACGTGCGGGTGCCGCCACGGCGCGGTGCGCAAGCGGCCGGGTTTTTGCGCGTGTTCCTTCACGCGTGGGCTAGACGGCGGACGCGGCGTCCCGGCCAATCGTTTTTCGACGTGGCGACCGGACGGTTCTCGCGCGAGGAGGTCGAGGGCGCGCGGGCTGTGGCAGGCATTCTGGGCATCTTTGCCACGGTGCCGGTGTTCTGGGCGTTGTTCGACCAGACCCACAGCACATGGGTCTTGCAAGGGGAAAAGATGACGCCCGTGACGCTGCTGGCCTTCGGCGTCGATCCAGCCGGTCGGGGCTGGATGGTGCCCTTCATCAAGCTGCTGTGTACAGAGACGGCGCCGGGTCAGTTTGCGCTGGTGTTGAACTCGGAGCGGATGCAGACGCTCAACCCGCTGCTGGTCATGCTCCTCATCCCGGTGTTCACCGCCTGGCTGTATCCGGCGTCCGAGAAGCTCGGTTTCAAGCCCACGGCGTTGCGGCGCATGTCCGTGGGCATGGTGTTGGGGGCCACGTCCTTCGTTGTCTGCGGGTGGTTGCAAGTGCGGATGGACCGGGGCGAGTCGCTCTCCATCGCCTGGCAGATGATGCCCTATCTCATTCTGACGGCGGGTGAAGTGATGGTCTCGGCCACCGGGCTGGAGTTTGCCTTCGCGCAGGCACCGCCCTCGCTGAAGAGCACCATTATGAGCCTGTGGTTGCTGACTTTCGCCGTGGGCAACTATCTGGTGGTGGTGGTGACCAGGGTGAACACGACGTTCGTCAAGGCCAGCGGCGCCGCGGCGTTTTTCTTTTACGCGGCGCTGCTGTTCGTGGTCGGGGGCATCTTCATTTGGACGGCCTTGCGGTATCGCGAGCGCCAATTCGGAGTCGCCAGCGGAACGCCATCCCAGGGTTGATTCGGGCCGGCGTGGTTCGAGGCGAAGCTCACGCCCGGCTCAGTTCCATTTCGCCCCGGTCTTGCGGATGGCGTCCAGACACTGGCGCACGTCGAGGCCGCGACGCGCTTCATGGGCCCAGGTCAGGCAGCGGTCGCGCCAGACCTTGGCTTCGTTGGGAGGAGCCTTGAACGGCTTGGCGTGCGGCACGTCCTGTCCCACCAGCAACGCCAGGTAGCCGTCCATGCCAAACGAGTTGGATGGGTGTAGGAGCTGTGCCCCCGCGACGACGCTCGGGCCGTTTTCCCGGTAGAAGTCCACGAGAAACTCGGCGCCGTGCAGTTGCGTGTCGGAACGGCAGGCGCGCCAGAATGGCGTGTCGAGTCGGGTGTTGAACTTGTAGTGGATGGCGAGGAAATCCCTGATGTCGTCCCAGGCGCGCCCGTTGTAGTCGTTGTAGAGTCGAATCAATGTCGGTGTGGGCGCGCACAGACTGTCAATCAACGAATCGGCCAGCGTGCTGGCCTCGACGCAGATGACCTGGAGGGCGGTGGCTTCGAGCGGTTCGACGAAGCCGACCGCGTTGCCGACGCCCACGACGTTGCCGACCCAGTTGCGCGCGTAGCGGCCGCTGCGGAATTTCACCACGCGCGGTTCGTTGGCCACCTTGGGGTTCTTGGCCAGGAATTCCTTCAAGGCGTCCTCGTCGCTGATGAAGTGCGAGGCATAGACGTAGCCGCGGTTGATCCAGTGCTCGTGCTCGATCTGCCAGCACCAGCCCGCGTTCATTGTTTCCGCCACGGTGTAGGGCTTGATGATCTCATCTGTTCGCGGCCACCCGCCGATGACGGCGCGATCGCAAAAAAGAGCGTCGGTGTAGCTGAGGAACGGCTCTTCCAGCGTGCGGCCCAGCAGTTCGCTGCGGAAACCGGAGGCGTCGATGAACAGGTCGGCCGTGATCCGTTCGCCGTTCTCCGTGACGAGGGCCGCCAGGCCGGCCGGCCCGCGTTCGGGCGTGACCGTCGCGTCGCGCACGGCCACGCCGAAATCGCGCGCCACCTTCTCGAGCCAGCCCACCAGCTTCTTGTTCTCGATGTGGAAGGCGTGGCTGTTATGAAATTGCGGCGCCCCGTCCGGTCGGCGGGGGAAGGCGCGGTCGTGGGCCATGAAAGCGCTCACCGGGCCGGCGAAAGGCATGTCGCCGTCGAAGAAGAAACCGTTGTTGCGCGAGAGTTCCGGGTAACGGTGCTGATACTCGTAGGCGAAGGTGTAATAGAACTCCCGGCGGGGGCCCCAGAGGAACTTGATGCCCAGTTTCCAGGTCGGTTCGGCCTCGGCATAGAACTGCTGGGGCTTCAGCTTCAGATATTCGAAGAAGTGTTTCGGGAACGCCAAGGTGGTGCCCTCGCCCACACC
>DATLZF010000470.1:0-2564 GCA_035574135.1 Candidatus Methylomirabilota bacterium | reverse complement strand
GGCGTGGGCGTTTCGCGGGGGTACAACGGATCGCAGGTGTTCAACACCGCCTACGCAGCGGCGGACCCGACCGAGCCCAATCATTGCGACCTGAACGGCGGTGCCTCCTACTGGTATGCCTACCAGCCACCAGCCGATGGCACGTTGATTCTGGATACCGTGGGCAGCAGCTACGACACGTTCATCGCCGCGTACACGTTCGATCCACCGTATTCCAGTTACGCCGACTTGATCCCCGTGGCGTGCGACGACAACGGAGCCGGCACCAACGGAGCGGCCCGGCTCGAAGTGGCCGCGCCGCAATGGCGCCAGTTCCTCGTGGTCGTGGACGGTGTCAACGGGGCGCGCGGGACCGTGCATTTGAACTACCGGCTCGATACCAACCGCCCGCCGGTCCCCCCCACCTTGATGCAGGCTCCGACGCCAAGCCGGGTCGCGGTCGGCCAGGACGTCACGCTTCAGCCGATGGTCAGCGGCAGTCCCCCCCTCCGGTTCACCTGGCGGAAGGACGACAGGCCATTACCCGACGCCACCAACCGGGTCCTGTGGCTTCAAAGCGTGGCCCCGGAACATTCCGGCACCTATCTCGTCAGCGTCTTCAACCATGTGGGAGGCCCGCTGGAGGTACCCATGTCGCTGCGCGTGCTGGTGCCCCCGCAGTTGCAGTGCCAGCGGCTGCCCGATGGCTCGGAGCTGTTGTGGTTCATCAGCACCGCCGGCCAAAACTACCGGGTGGAACGTGCGGACACCTTGGATGGCTCATGGCGCATGGAGCCCGCCTTGTATCCCGGCGATGGTTCCGTCATCACCCTGACGAACGGAACCTCCAACACCGCGCAGTTCTTCCGCCTCCGCGTCGAATAGCGCCATTCTTTCCCGAGCCGACCCCGATCGCCGCCCATGCCCTCGCCGGCGGAAGAGCGAACGCGGGCGTGGGAGGACACACAGATTACCGTCCAACGCCCGCGGGCCACCCATACAGATGATCGGGTCACGGCTCTCTTCCCGGCAAACCGCGTGCCCCCCAACCTCCGTGCCCCGCCCCGGCGGCGCGCCGTTCCCGACGGCTGTTGCTCCGCAGCGGGAACAGGCGTTCCGCCGCCGGAACGAATCTTGTTCCGGCGCACGCCGGCTTGCGCAATTTGGCCGACCGAAACCTCACTGGCAAAACGGCTGCTCAACCCACTCCGTCACGCATCGGCAAACCACTCGACGTAGTATGAACAGCGCCACCACCCCGGGAAACCGGTTCGCCACCGAGATTTGGGCAGGCCGTCTGGCGCAGCCGGTGCGCATCGGTGACGAAGCGGACTCGGATTTCCGGGTGGCAGGGCGCGCCTCCCAAGCCACCACCGGTACAGGGATCGACGGCGGTATGCTGGAGGATGGCGATTGCGCCCTGTTCACCGACCCTTCGACTCCGCAACCATGAAATGCCGGCCGGATGGATCGCATCACCCTCGCCGCAGCAACGGCCGGCGACGGCGGCCCCCTTTTCGATGAACTTGCCGAAGATGGTTCGCCGCCACTCGCGGGCCCGGGAAGCCAGACCCCTCCGGCTCCACCCCGCGGCAAACTCGCTGCCGTTGGCCGTCGCCTTTGATTCCGGCACGGCGGCCTTCGATGTGCCGATCCGGCGCTTGATCCGGCGTCAGCCATCCCAAACGCAGTTCGCTCGCGGCAGAAAAATCACCATTCAGTCACCGACGAGCTTCTGTCATGCTGCGCCCGTGCGTTGGCTCCTTCTGCTTTTCGCCTGCTTCCATCTCGCGGCCCCCTTCGCCCGTTCTCAACCCGCCCTCGAACGGAGCGATGCCGCGACCCAGCCCAGCCGCGTCATCGAGGCTGCCGGCGTTGTCGAGTTCCAAGCGGGCGGCCGGCCCCCGTGGCTGGCCGCCACCAACGGACTGGCCCTGCGCCCCGGCGACCGGCTCCGCACCCGCGCCGGCAGTCGCGCGGGCGTGCAATTCTCGGATCGCAGCGTGCTCCGCCTCAGCGAAGACACGATCCTGGAGATTCAGCCGCCGCGTCGGACCGAAAAACGCCGGTTCCGCCTGCCTGTTGGCTCGATCTTTTTCCTCCATCGCGAGCAACCGGCGGACCTCGAGTTCGAGACGCCCGTGGCGAGCGGAGCCATTCGCGGAACGGAGTTCATTCTCGAGGCCGACGCGGTCAGCGCAACCACACGGCTTGCCCTGCTGGAGGGCCAGGTCGAACTCTCCGCCGCGGACCAAACCGTCACCCTCCAAGGAGGTGAGCAGGCCCGCATCGAACCCGGCCGCCCCCCCGTGAAAAGTCCGCTGCTGGAGATCGCCAGCCTCGTGCAGTGGACCTTGTATTACCCGGCCGTCGTGAATCCCGAAGATCTACCGTTCGACGCCGGGGACCGCAGCGCCCTCAATCCGGTGCTGATCGCCTACCAATCCGGAGACCTGCTGGCGGCACATGCCGCCATGACCGCCGTGCCGTCCGGCGGTGAAAATCGTGAATTGTGGCGAGCCGCTCTCGATCTGGCGGTGGGTCGGGCCGAACTGGCCGAAGCTCGACTGGCCCTTTCCGATCCG
>DATLZF010000469.1:0-3826 GCA_035574135.1 Candidatus Methylomirabilota bacterium | reverse complement strand
CGTCATCATCACCCGCCTCCCCTTCGCCGTGCCGGATCACCCGCTCATCGAGGCGAAGATCGAGGCCATCGAGGCGCGCGGCGGAAACTCCTTCGCCGAATTCTCCCTGCCCGAGGCCATCCTCAAGTTCCGCCAGGGCATCGGCCGCCTCATCCGCGCCCGCACCGACTCCGGCATCATCGTTGTGCTCGACAACCGCATCCTCACCAAACGCTACGGCCAGGCCTTCCTCGACGCCGCCCCCAAGTGCCCGGTGGAAGTCCTGTGACGACACCTCTCTGCCCTCTCATGACCCGTTCCGAACTCGACCGCGCCCTGGCCACCGCAACCGACGCCGCGCGCGCCGCCGGCACCCTGATGCGCCGGAATTTTCACTCAACGAAGAAGGTCAACGAAGAGACCCGCCACGACATCAAGCTCGAGCTCGACGTGCGTTGTCAGAGGCTGATCGAACGCCGCCTTCGCCGCGCGTTCCCGACCGTGCCGATCCTGGGTGAGGAGGGCATCGTCGGCGACCCGCGGGCCAGCCACCGTTGGGTCGTCGATCCCATCGATGGCACGGTCAACTTCGCCTACGGCATCCCGCATTCCTGCGTCTCCATCGCGCTGCAACGGCGCGTGGGCAGCGAGGCCGGTCCGTACGAAACGGTCGTGGGCGTGGTCTATGACCCTTTCTGCGACGAGTTGTGGACGGCCATCCGCGGCCGTGGGGCGCGGCTCAATGGACGGCCCATCGCCGTGAGCCGCCGGGCGCGCCTGGCGGAATGCATCGTCTCCATCGGCTTCGCCAAGGAGCCGGCGACGATGCGCAAAATGATCCCGACCTTGAACGCCCTGCTCCGCCGCGTGCGCAAGGTGCGCATCATGGGCGCGGCGGCGCTCTCGCTCGTCTATGTCGCCTCCGGCCGCGTGGACGCCTACGTCGAATACGGCCTGCGCCTGTGGGACATCGCCGCCGGCGGCCTCATCCTCGAATGCGCGGGCGGGGACTTTTTCCACGAACCGGTGCCCGGCGAGCACCGCTACCGGCTGGTGGCCAACAACGGCCGCCTCCGCCGCCCCCTCGAACGCCTCGGACGCGGCTGAGGGCTCAAAGCGACCAGCTCGAAAACCGGAGTTGGGGAGCCCGAGCGGCGTGTTGCCAAACCCGGTCGGCTACGACCGCGCTTCAGTCCACGTCGAGGGTGGCTTCACCTACGAGAAGTGGCGTGACGGCATGAAGGCGGGGCGCAGCTTCGTGTCCAACGGCCCGCTGCTGCGCGCTCGCGCCAATGCTTTCCTGCCGGGCCACGTCTTTCGCGCCGACAGTCCGCTGGCGGTACGGCTGGAGGCGCGGCTCGATGGGCGCGATCCCATCGCCGCGGTTGAACGCGTCCGCAACGGAACAGTCGAACGGGTGACCCGGCTGGAGGCTTTGACCGAGATTTCCGCGGCGCAAAGGCAGGAGCTGCTCCAACCCTGGCGTGAAGCGGAGGCATTCTGGAGGAGCAAGCTGGCGGCCGCCGGTGGGTGAACTCCCTGCTCAACCGACACCGCGCGGGCCTCTCCCGCACCGATTCTTGTCCCATGGGGGACGAGATTCTGCCCACGCCGTTCCAGGGCCGACGCGGTGCCGGCCTTCACTCGTACCGCAGCGCGTCGATGGGGTCGAGACGGGCGGCTTTGCGAGCGGGATAGAAGCCGAAGAAAATACCGATGGCGGCACTGAAGACGAACGCCAGCACGATGGAGTCGGACGAGATCAGCGTGGTCCAGCCGAGCTTTTGCGAGATGGCCCGGGAGGCGCCGATCCCGATGCCAATCCCGATCAAGCCGCCCACCACGCTGAGCGTCACCGCTTCGGTGAGGAATTGCAAAAGGATGTCCCGTCCCCGGGCGCCGATGGACATGCGGATGCCGATCTCGCGCGTGCGCTCGGTGACACTCACGAGCATGATGTTCATGATGCCGATGCCGCCCACCAGCAGGGAGACGCCGGCGATCGAGCCCAGAAGCAGGGTCATGACGCGCGACGTCTCGGTGGCCGTGTCGCTGATTTCCTGCTGGGTGCGGACGAGGAAATCATCCTCCTTGTCGGAGGTGATTTTGTGGCGTTGACGCAGGAGCTCGGTGATCTGGTTTTGCACGTCGGGGACCAGGGCGGGGCTGGCCGCCTGCACGTTGAACGAGCGGAAGGAGGTGTCGCCCGTCAGCCGCTTCATGGCGCTGGTGTAGGGGATGAGAATGACGTCGTCCTGGTCGTTGCCGGTCATGCTCATGCCTTTGGGTTTGAGATACCCGACAATGGTAAAGGGAGCGTTACGGATGCGGATGATTTCGCCCACGGGATCGACGCCCTCGCCAAAGAGGGTTTCAGCGGCGGTCTTGCCGATCAAGGCGACCTTGTTGGCATTGCGGACGTCGGCCTCGGTGAAGTTTTCGCCGCTCTCCAGCTCCCAGGAGCGAATGTGGATGTAGTCGGTGCCGACGCCGGAGATGCTCGGGACGTGGTTCTGATTGCCGGCGGCAACCTGGCCAGAGGCGCGCACTTCGGGGCTGATGCCGGCAATGCCCTCGACCTCGCGCCGAATGGCGTCGTAATCCTCCACCTTCAGCGTGCCCGGGCTGCCAAAACCGAAGCGGAAGCCGCCACGGCTGACGTTGCCCGACAAAACAAGCAGCACGTTCTGGCCGAGGCTGGCGATCTGCGCCTCGACGCGCGCTTTGGCGCCGTTGCCGATGCTGACCATGGCGATGACGGCGCCGACACCGATGATGATGCCGAGCATGGTGAGCAACGAGCGCAGGGCATTGCGCCGGAGCGCGCGGATGGCAATGCGGAAGGTGGCGATGGGTCTCATGGCAACAGCTTCACGGCCGTTTGCTCCTGCTCGAGCCGGCGCAATTCTTCCGCCGCACTGTGGCGATCGTCCACCGGCTTGTCGCTCACCACGACGCCATCGCGCATGATGACGGTGCGCTTGGCAAAGCGGGCGATGTCCAGTTCATGCGTGACCATGACAATGGTGATGCCCCGGTCGTTGAGCGTCTGAAAGACGCCCATGATGTCGATGCTGGTACGCGTGTCGAGGTTGCCGGTGGGCTCGTCGGCCAGCAGCACGCGGGGCTCGTTGACCAGGGCGCGGGCGATGGCCACGCGCTGCTGCTGGCCTCCGGAGAGCTGGTTGGGATGGTGATCCGCGCGGTCGGCCAGGCCGACCAGGGACAGCGCCTTGCGGGCGCGCTCGGCCTGTTGGCGCGAGGAGACGGGGGGCCGCGCGTAGAGCATCGGCAGCTCGACGTTTTCCAGCGCCGACGTGCGGGCAAGAAGATTGAAACCCTGGAAAACGAAGCCGAGCTTCTGATTGCGCAGGTCCGCCAA
Source organism: Candidatus Methylomirabilota bacterium (assembly GCA_035574135.1). Lineage (GTDB taxonomy): Bacteria > Verrucomicrobiota > Verrucomicrobiia > Limisphaerales > DATLZF01 > DATLZF01. The sequence goes on along the minus strand of DATLZF010000469.1, from coordinate 465 downwards.
TTGGTCCCGGTTGAGCCGGCCTACGTTCACGCCGTCCAGCCAGTACTGGCCGCTGGTGGGGCGGTCGAGGCAGCCGATGGTATTCATCAGCGTGGACTTCCCCGAGCCGCTGGCCCCCATGATGGCGACGAATTCGCCCGGATGAATCTCCAGCGTGACGCCGCGCACCGCGTGCACTTCGAGCGTGCCGTTGCGGTAGGTCTTGCGGAAGTCGTCGAGTTTGATGACCGGTTGCTGCATGTCGGCACCCGTCGGGAAGGCGCGCTAGCGAATGCGGGGCCCGCCGCCGAAGGGAGGCCCACCAAAGGGACTGCCCCCGGGCACCGGCGCGGCCGCAGTGGCCTGGGCAACCACGCCAACGGCCACGACCGCGTTCTCCTCCAGACCGGAGACCACTTCGGTGAACGAGCCGTCACTGAACCCCAGTTGCACGGTCACGGGCTTGAGCACCTGCCGTTCGTCGCC
>DATLZF010000468.1:0-4768 GCA_035574135.1 Candidatus Methylomirabilota bacterium | reverse complement strand
TGCGTGGGGAAGTTGTTCACGCCGCTGAAGCCCATGTCCTTCACCTGGAGCAGCCAGTGCCACATGCGCCGCCGCGGATCACTGGCATGCACGCCGCAAATCACCGGGATTTCCTCCACCACGGGCAGCACCTCATGCTCGCCGATCTCCATCGCGATGGCGTTGGCGTCGCCGTAGGCCATGAGGCCGCAGGTTGAGCCGCGTCCCGCCATGCGGAAACGGCCCGAGTTGTAGATGATGATCAGGTCGGCGCCCCCTTTCTCGATGAACTTGGCGCTGATGCCGGTCCCGGCGCCGGCGGCGATGATGGGGTGGCCTTGCTTCAACTGGGCGCGGAGGCGCTCCACGACTTCCTTGCGGGTGTAGGGGTTTCCTTTTCCAGTCCAGGGGTTCGGCATAGGGTAGATCGATCAATTCACAGTGTTCGACGCTTCCGCGCCGGGTCCCGGCGGGAAGGGCGAAAACCTTGGGCGGAGAAAATTCGAAAAGCAACTGCTGTTTCGTGGTGTGATCCGAAGCGGGGGCACGTCATCCCCGTTACTCGGCTTCCACCCACCCGCCCGGCCGCCTTCTCACTACAACACCTGGCCGATCTGATTGAAGTAGCCGGCCCAGAAGGAAACGACGCGGTAGGCGATGAAGCCGACGATGGCCAGGTAGATCAGGCGCGGCACCCATTGGGCGATGGCCCGCATCTGGCGCGAGCCTTCTTCCTGGTAGTAGGTGTTCAAGTGGCGCAGTTCCTCGTCCAGTTTTCCGCTCACCTCGCCGCTCTGGTAGAGATTGCAGAAGAGATCGGGAAAGCGCCCGCTGGCGAGGACCGCCTCGGCCGGAGTGGTTCCGGTTTCAAGCTGCGACCTCCAGCCTGTCACCGTCCGCTTTAGCATCGGCGAACCGCTCGCGGCGGCGGCCAGCATCCACGCTTCGATGATCGGCACTCCGGCGTTGATCAACGCCTCCAGCGCGGCCGTCAGCCGGGCCAGAGCGAGATGGCGCCGCGCCCGCCCGAGCCACGGGATTCCGTGCGTGAGGGTTTCGATCCAGCCGCGCCATCGTTCGCCGTGACGGCCTTGCGCTGCCAGCAGCAGGGCGCCCGCGAGGGCGTAAAGGGGACCGAGTACCGCCCCGACAGTCAATCCATACGCCAGAAAATCGCCGGAGGTGAACAGTGCCGGCACAGGACCCAGCAACACGGCGAAGTGGAACAGAAACAGCGGATACATCAGGTCGCTGCTTACCTGGCGCAGCAACCGGGCTTGCTCGGTGTAATATTCGGCGAGCAGTTTGAAACACTGCGGCAGCCGGCCGCTCTTCTCCCCCGCCGCCAGCAGCGCCACGTCGAAGGCGGGCAGCCAACGGCCCGCGCTGGTCATGGCTTCGGCGAAGCTGGAGCCGGCTTCGATCTGATGAAGGAGTTTGCGCAGCGGCGGACGGAACGACGCGGAAGGCGGCGCCCGGAGTTGGGATTCCAAGGCCCTGGGCAGAGGCACGCCAGCCTGCGTCAACTGCCCCAACTGGTGATAAAGGTGAGCCCGGTGATGGAACTGTCCCGGCGTGACGACGAGGGACATGGAGCCCGCCGTGGCGAGGCCTCAGACCGTGGCGCGGTCGAGCTTCGATTTGAAGTCCTTCTTGCTCTTGAGCCCGATGATCTGGTCGATCACCTGGCCGCCCTTGAACAGGAGGAGAGTGGGGATGGCGCGGATGCCGTATTGCGTGGCCAGCCCTTGGAACTCGTCGATGTTCACTTTGCCGATCCGGATCTTCCCGTCGTACTCGGCGGCGAGTTCATCCAAGATCGGCGCCACGGCCTTGCACGGCCCGCACCATTCCGCCCAGAAATCCACCAGGACCGGCGAGGAGGATTTGAGGACTTCTTGATCGAAGTTCGAGTCCGTGAGCGTAATGATGTTCGGGGCTGACATAAGCGCTTTCTCCTTTTGCAGCGGGTGGAAGAAACCGACTCAATTCATCGAGGTAAGACTGAACCAGACAAACCCCACCGCCGCCAGACCGATCACGGCCGCGGCAATCGCCAGGCCCATGTCCACGCTGCTAATGGCTTTGCGCCCGCCCGCAGCAACCGGACGGCCGGCGGGGGCCGGGGGACGTGCGGCCGCGGCTGCGGCCGGAGCCGGAGTCGCCACCCCGGCGGAGGAAGCCGGACGGGCCACGGAAGCCGCGCTGGCCCCGGCGGCTGGTGGCACCGGGGGGGCGGGAGCCGCGGAAGGCGGCCGCGGAGCGGCCGGCGTCGCGCTCACCGGTGCCGCTGGCACTCCCGGCGATGAAGGCGGCGCGGCCGGAGCTGGAGCTGGCGCAGGACCCCCCGCTGCCGGCACGCTCGGCAGCTTGATCGTGGCCGAGGCAGAGGGCTTCGGAGGCAGGCTGATGCGCACCGTCTCCTTCTTGGGCTGCACCTTGGCGGCTTCGCCGGGTTTGGGCGGCACCGGTGCCGGCGGAATGTTGGGAGTGTTTTCGGCCATAAAATCGTCGCGGCCAAACTAGGTTTGCTCCGAAGCAGAGTCAAACCCGAAAACCCGCCTGCGCGATGCGGCGTGGCGCCCGGGGCGCCTCACACGTGGACAGCGTCGCTTGGGCTGAGAGGGGCCGACCCGCGATCGCGTGGGCGGCCTACTTGTATGTGACGCCTGTCGCGGAGAAATGCCGCGCCTTCGTCTCGAAGGTCCAGTTGTTGGTCATGCGCCGGTCACGGATCTCGATGATGGCGTCGCAACCCGCCGCGCGGGCCGCCTTCTTCAGCGCGGGGATGGCGTCATGCTCCAGCGTGGGCTCCATCCACGCCTGCGCTTCACAATGAACGTCGAGGATCGCCACTCGCTCGAACGGACGGGCGGGCAGGCCGTTGGTGTAAACGTCGATGGGATGGTTTGCAGCCTTGGGCGGATACGCTTCGTTCAGGAAGGTGTGGTGCGCCACCTCGGTGGCACATCCCGCCATGAGGACGATCAGGGCGGCCTGCAGACCATTCACCGGCCGGCACCGACGACGGGAGGAAGTTGACGGCGGGCTCATGGTTCAGGGCTTCGCTGGGTTCACCAACCGCGTGAGTTCCTCCAGGACCTGCTTGTTCCAGCCCTGCTGGCCGGCCATGCCCACGAAGGACAGATCCGTGTCCACCCAGACGTGCGTGACGTTGGTGGCCGCCGGGTAGAGGAAGACTTCCACGGTCTCACCGCCGCTGCCCACGAAGAAGCCCATCTTTTGCGGTCGTTTTCCGGCCAGGTAGAAATCCTCCTGCTGACGAATGTTGCAGCCCACGAAGTTCAAGGCTCGGAGCGCCGCCGGGCGAACGTCCTCGATGGGTTTCGCGAAGACGGTGGGCGGTTTCTCCTTCACGTCTTCGTGCTGCAGCACCGCCTCGGCGGTGGGGAACTGCTTGTTCCGGGAGGGTGCGGCTTTGGCTTCCTGGTCCTTCGGCGCGGACGCGCAGCCGGTCCATCCGGCCGCAAGCAGGAGGATCAGGGATCCGTGGATGAGCGAGTTGGGAGCTTTCATGATGCGTCTGCTTTCTTGGTTTGAGTTTGGTGTTGTGTTCCCTGGTGCGAAAGGGCTGATGTTGGAGGCAAAAAGCGAATTGGGACGCACGCCTGTCTCGGGCGCAGTGGGCCGCGCCCTCGCGGCCCACTCGGGATGCGTCAAGCGATTCACCGTCCCGTGCGCCCCGGCGCGTCCGCGTTGGGCGCGAGGGCGCGCCCAACCACAGCCGGGGCGGCTGTGCTCCCCACAATCTCAATGCATGATTCCGGCTCACGGCTGCGCCACTCGTGGCACCTGCTTGAGCCGGAAGTAGCGGTCCGGATGCTCGCCCAGGTCGGCCGGCCGATGCTCGAAGCGGAACCAGGGCGCGGTGTCCGGCGACACGCGCAGCACGTCCTCCCACACCGTCTCGCACGGACAACGGCACGGTTGTAGCGTCGTTTGCAGCAGGTAATCCACGTCCGCCCGCCCGTCGAGCAGGGTGAACTCGTAGCGACCGTCCCCGGCGTGTTGCACGTCGAGATGGAACGTGATGTTCGTGCCGACGGTGACCCAGACCGTGTTCGTGACGCAGAGGTTGGGTGAGCCGCCATCGCACAGGCGCACCCGGATGGGATACGGCTCCTCCCGCACCTGCGCCGACGTGGGCGACCAGGTGAACACGCCGCTGGAAGCGCCAATCGCGGCTCCGGCGGGCACGGGCGCCAGCAGCGAGTAGCTAAGCGGATTGCTCGGACAGTCTGGATCACCCGAGCACACGACGAACGAGAGGGTGTTGCTTTCGAGCAGATCGATGGATCGCTCCGCCTTGAGCAACCACGGCGCTTCGTTCACCTCCCGGACCGTGACCCGGACGAAGCCGAGATCGTTCGCCTCGTTCTGGCAGTAATCCACCACGTAGATGCCGATGTTGTAAGTGCCCGGCCCCTGGCACTCGCTGGGCGTCCACGAGAACACGCCCGTGGTCGGATCAATCGTCGCCCCGGCCGGCGCATCGACCAGTTGGTAACTCACGCACGACTCCGGCGTGGTGCCGATGACAGTGACGGGGAAGGTCAGGGTTTCATGTTCGTTGACCGTCTGGTCGGAGATCGAAGCGACGGCGAGGGTTCCGCGTTTAACAAACACGTCATCAACGTACCATCCCGAACTGAGTGTGGGTGAATAGCTGGGCCAGCCGACATCCCCGCCGTCGTCAACGAAGTGGAAGGCGATCTGGATCGTCTGGTCGGCGTAAGCGCTCAGGTCGAGCGACGGTCGCGTCCAAGCG
>DATLZF010000467.1:0-7977 GCA_035574135.1 Candidatus Methylomirabilota bacterium | reverse complement strand
TGCGGGAACTTGACTTGAAATTCCGGTTTCTCCGCCGGTTCTACTCGCGGCGGCGTCTTTTGATGCTGCTGCATTTGATGCGCTGCGAATCGCATCGGGAAACCATCATCGACGTGCTGCGGCAGGAAGTGCGGTGAGCGCCTGCGGTGGCACGGTGCCGCAGGTGCCATCATCACATCAACAATCAGGAATGACCATGACTGTGTTTGAACGGATGGAATCGGAGGTGCGGTCCTACTGCCGGGCGTTCCCCACCGTGTTTCGCAAGGCGGCGGGGGCGCGCCTGTGGGACGAGCAGGGCCGCGAGTATCTGGACTTCTTCGCCGGCGCCGGGACGCTCAACTACGGGCACAACCACCCGGTGATCAAGGAGCGCGTGATGGAGTACCTGCGCCAGGACGGCGTGGTGCACGCGCTCGACATGTGGACGGTGGCCAAGCGCGAGTTCCTCGAGACGTTCGAGGCGACCATTCTGAAGCCGCGCGGGCTGGATTACAAAGTCCAGTTCCCGGGACCCACCGGTGCCAACGCGGTCGAGGCCGCGCTCAAGCTGGCGCGCAAGGTGCGGAGGCGGTCGAACGTCATCGCGTTCACCAACGGTTACCACGGCCTGTCCCTGGGCGCCTTGGCGGCCACGGGCAACCGCCATTTCCGTCACGAGTCATGGATCAACCGGCAGAACGTCGCGTTCATGCCCTTCGACGGCTACTTCGGGCCGGGCGTGGACACGCTGGCTTACCTCCGCCGGTTCCTCACGGACGCCAGCAGCGGGGTGGATCTCCCGGCGGCCATCATCTTGGAGACAGTCCAGGCCGAGGGCGGCATCAACGTGGCGCGGATCGAGTGGCTGCAAGGACTGGAGAAGCTGTGTCGTGAGTTTGATATTCTGCTTGTCGTCGATGATATCCAGGTGGGCAACGGGCGCACCGGCACCTTCTTCAGTTTCGAGCCGGCCGGCATTCAGCCCGACATCGTGGTGCTCTCGAAGGCGATCGGTGGCCTGGGGTTGCCCATGTCTCTACTCCTGATGAAGCGCGAGGTGGACCAGTGGAAGCCGGCCGAACATACCGGCACCTTCCGGGGTCACAATCTGGCCTTCGTGGCCGCTGCGGCGGCGCTCAAGCAGTTCTGGTCCGACGACCAGTTCGCAAAGGAAATCCAGCGCAAGGAGATCGTGCTGCGTGCGCTGTTGGAAAACCTCCGTGCTCGCCACGCCGCGCTTGGGTTGAACGTGCGCGGCCGCGGCTTGATCTACGGACTGGAGCTGCCGCGGCCCGAGCTGGCCAAAGCGGTCTCGCGGGAGGCGTTCGCGCGCGGATTGATCATCGAACTCGCCGGCGCGGAGGATCAGGTGGTGAAGTTCCTGCCGCCCTTGGTGGTGGATGACGCGAGCCTGAAACAGGGTGTTGAGATCGTGGGCGCCGCGCTCGACCTGGCGGTGGAGCGACTGAAAGGCGCCTGAATTGCATCGCGCGTGGGCCCGGCGTGCCGCGAATCGGAATGGATGCCAAACCTTCTTGGCCGCATTGGCCGACCGCTGTATCCCACCGCTTGGATGTCGTCCGGGAACTCACCCTGCCAAAGACCTGAAGCTCGCGTTCCGGTCGTGGCGGTCGTGTGGGTCGATCTACTCTGCCAGTCTCATGAAGTCGCGGCTCTGACGTTCGCTTGATCGGTGTCCTCATCATCTGCGGGGTCGTGCTGATCACGCACCTGCGTTTTCGCCGCGATCTGGATCGTGGTCTCGCCGCGGCGGTGTTCTTTCTGGTGCTGCTTCCGGTCGAAGTGCGGCTGGAAACGCCCGGGGCTCTGCCGGAGTTGACAGCTCACCGGGCCTTGCTGTTGCTGTCGGCGTGGCACGTCTTGACGCGGCGGGGCCGGGGAGAATCGGAGAACGCCGGACGGCTGCCGTTGCTGACGCTTTTGCTCCTCGTCGGCGTGGCGCGGTTCTTTTCGACGATGCACGCCACGGCCTTGGTGCCGAGCATCAAGGATCTGCTGTCCTTTGTCCTTGAGATTCTCCTCTTCTACTGGGTGATGGGATCAGGATTGCGGAGTCGTGCGGCGGTTGCGGGGGTGGTGCGCGCGGCGGTTTACGCGGCGGGGATCGTGGCGGGGATTGCGACGCTTGAGAAATACGCCGGTGTGAACTACGCCCTGCGGCTGGCGCCGGATCTGCCGGATTGGCCCAATTCGATCACCGCCACCTTCCGGCATCGCATCCTCTTCGGCTACTGCATGGCCATGGCGTTTCCCCTGGCGTTGGCGCTGTTGCTACTGGCGGAACCCGGCCGGCAGAGGCGCTTGGCGTGGTTCGTCGTGGCGCTGCTGCCGGCGGCCTGTTACTTCGGCAACAGCCGCGGTCCGTGGGCCGGCCTGGCCCTGGCGGGGCTGGTGATGGCGGTGGCAGCGGGTCCGCTCATCCGCAAACGTCTGGTGTTCCTTGGGGTGTTGGGCGCGTTGCTGTTGGCGACCCGGCCCGGCGTCTGGGAGACGATTCACAGCCGCTGGGAGGCGACCAAAACCACCGACACGCAGAAGGGCCGCTCGGCGTCCTACCGGCTCGAACTGTGGAGGGTGGCTTTCCGCCAACTCACCAAGTCGGCGGACCGCTTTGTGGTGGGATTTGGCGGTGGCAGTCTGGAGACGATGGACCTCGGGTCCGAGTTCGAACTGGGGGGCAGCGCCGGCGCGCTGGGCTACACCAGTTGGGACAGCGAATACGCCGCGGATTTCATGAAGTTCGGGGCGTTGGGGCTGTCTCTCGAGGCGCTGCTCTATGGCAGCCTGTTGTTGCTGTGCTGGCGTTCGTGGCGTGGAGCGGATCCTCCTGATCGACCTCTGCTGGCGGCCGGCACGGCCACCGTCCTCGTCTTCCTGTGGGCGATGACGAACGTGGCCATCTTCAATCCGCAACTCACCTACCTTTTCTGGACGGTCGTGGCGGTCATGGCCCGGGCGGCGATCTGGGCGCGCGCCGAAGCCGACCCACCCGGCGCACCGATGCTGGCGACGGAAGAGCTTTACCCGGAGATCGAAGTGGTGGAGACCGGTGTGTCTCTGCCCCGCCCGTGGTCGTGATGACGCGGCCGATGATTCCGATGATCAGTTGGGTTCTCGAAGGCGCCATCCGGGTTCGCCGCGGCGTGGAAAAGCTACTGTTCCCAGCGCTGCTTCGAGGGGTGCGCGGGTTGACCCTGCAGGGAGGTGTGGTGGTGAAGGGATGGCCCCTGCTCGACATTGCGCCCGGCGCCTCAGTGGAGCTGGGAGATGCGGTGACGCTGAATTCCCGCAATCGCGGCTATCACGCGAACCTTTTCGGCCCGGTGAAATTCTACGCGGAACGCGGGGCGACCATTCGCATCGGCGCTCGCACGCGCATTCACGGCTCGTGCCTGCACGCGATCGAGCGCATCACGGTGGGCGAACGCTGCCTGATCGCGGGCAATGTCCAGATCTTTGACGGCCACGGGCACGAGCTGTCCTTTCCCGACGTGCGGCGCCGGGGCGACACGAAGGGACCGGCTGCTCCGGTCACGATCGGCGACGACGTCTGGATTGGTCTCAATGCCATCATCCTGCCCGGGGTGACGATCGGAGATGGCAGCGTGGTGGCGGCGGGCAGTGTGGTGACGAAGGACGTGCCGCCCCGCGTGGTGGTGGGAGGTAATCCGGCCCGGATTATTGCCGATTACTCGGAGACCGGGCCGGCGGTGGCCTGATTTGGAAAAATGAGTTGGCATCGGTTCAAAACCGTGAAGGGCATCGTGGACTGGCGGTTGTGTCTGGGCTGCGGTGCCTGCGCTTACATCTGTCCGGAAGGAAAGATTACCCTGGTGGACGTGGTTTCGGAGGGCATTCGACCCCTGGTGGCCAACGAGCAGTGCGGCTCGTGCACAGACTGCCTGACGGTATGCCCGGCACACGTGAACGACCACCGGCCTTTGCTGCGACAGCCCGGCCTGATTCCGGAAATCAAGCCGGCCTACGGCCCGGCTCTGGAGTTGTGGGAGGGCTACGCCGCTGATCCGGAAATCCGCCGGCTCGGGTCCTCCGGCGGGTTGTTGACGGCCCTGAGCCTTTACTGTCTGGAGCGGGAAGGCATGCATGGCGTCGTGCACATCGCCGGAAACCCCCGCGATCCGATCCGCAACTGCACGCGTTTGAGCCGGACGCGGGCGGAGTTGCTGGCGGCCACCGGTTCGCGTTATGCTCCGGCCTCCGCGTGCGACAGCCTGGGGATGATCGAGACCGCGCCGACGCCGTGCGTTTTCATTGGGCAGCCGAGCGAGGTGACGGCGTTGCGCAAGGCGGAGGCGCTGCGGCCTGCGCTTCGTCGCAACGTGGGGCTCACCCTGTCGTTTTTTTGCGCCGGAAGTCCGGCCACGCGGGGCACCGAGGAACTGCTCCGCGCCGAGGGCATCCCGTTGCACGAGGTGGCGGAGCTGCGTTATCGCGGGCGTGGGTGGCCGGGCTGGTTTGCCGTGCGCCGCAAGGGCGAGACGGAGTTCACGCCCCTGAAGACCTACGAGGAGTCGTGGGGCTTCCTGCAAAGATTTCGTCCTTTCGCGGTGCACCTGACGCCGGACAGTTCGGGCGAGGACGCGGACATTTCCTGCGGCGATCCGTGGTACCGCCCGGTGCGCAAGGACGAGGCGGGTTTCTCCCTTGTGGTCACGCGCACCGAACGCGGGCGGGAGTTGCTCCGGCGCGCTCGCGAGGCCGGATACGTCCACCTGGAGCCGATGGAAGTGTCCAAGGCGCTGCAATCGCAGGTGAACCTGATTCGCAAACGCGGCGCGATCTGGGGCCGCGTGTTGATGTTCCGGTTGTTCGGCCTGCCGGTGACGCGGCTGCGCGGCTATTCGTTGTTCCGGAACTGGCTTAAGCTCCCGTTGGTGGAGAAGGGAAAATCGACCCTCGGCACGGCTCGGCGGATTCTTCAACGCGGCTACCGACGCCCCCTGGTCATTGCGGCTGAGGATGTGGTGCGGCGCGAGAACGCGACTGTGTCGGCGCGCACCCAAACGGTAAACGTGCATGGATAACAACCCTTCCTCTCGTGCGGCCTCGTTTCGGGTTGGTGTTATGGGCGCACCCATGAACACCGGCAATCGCGGCGTCTCGGCGCTCGGAGCGTCCTTGGTGAAGCTCATCGTCCAGGCGTGTCCCGGGGCCGCCGTGTCGTTTCTGATCGGGAACCGGGATGCGAAGCCAACGCGAGTGGTGGTGAACGGCCAGCCGCGGGTCATCCCCGTGATCAATTTCCGGGCCTCACCCCGGGCGCATCCGCGCGAGCAACTGGTGGCCATCATGCTGGCCACCGTGCTCTACCGCGTGCTCCCATTTGGCCCGGTGCGTCGAGCGCTCGGGCGCTGGGTGCCGTGGGTGCGTGCCGTCGAGGAGGCGGTTGTTATTGGTGACATCCGCGGTGGTGACAGCTTCAGCGACATTTACGGTTTCCGCCGCTTCTTCCTCGCGTCGTTGCCGGTGATCAGTGTCATCTGGATCAAGGGCAGCGTGGTCCTGTTTCCGCAGACCTACGGGCCGTTCAAGTCGGCCCGGGCCCGATGGCTGGCGAGCTACATTCTGAACCGTGCCTCGACGATCCTTTGTCGCGACCGGGTGAGCGTGGAGGAGGTGGGGCGGCTGACGGGCGGGCGCCGCCAAGGGCGCTTCTGTCCCGACGTGGCGTTTGCCCTGGAGCCGTTTCACCCTGATTCGCCCGATATCCAGCCGCCGCTCCCCGCCGGCCGGGGCGAGGTGCTGGTGGGGCTGAATGTCAACGGGTTGATGTATAACGGCGGCTACACGCGGGACAACATGTTCGGCCTGAAGCTGGATTACCGGGAGTTTCTTGTGCGCCTGGCCACGGCGGTGCTCGCGTTGCCCGGCACGCGGCTGTTGCTGGTGCCGCACACGTTCGCGCCGGATCACAGCGTCGAAAGCGATCCGGCCGCGTGCCGGGAGTTATTTGACCGCCTGCCGTCCGGGTTGCGGGACCGGGTACATCGGGTCGCGCGGGAGTATGATCAGCACGAGATCAAGGGTGTGATCGGCCGGTGCGATTTCTTCGTGGGCTCGCGGATGCATTCGTGCATTGCGGCGCTCTCGCAGGGCATCCCGACCGTGGGTGTGGCCTACAGCCGGAAGTTCGTCGGGGTGTTCGAATCAGTCGGGGCGGAGGATTGGATCGTGGACGGGCGCACCGAGGAGACGGAGGCGGCCGTGGAGCGGATCCTGGCGATGTTGCATCGGCGGGAGCAAATCCGACCGACGTTGATTTCCCGGGTCGAATCTGCCAAAAACGAGTTGAGTTCCATATTCGGGGCCATGTTTTCCGGGCGGCGTGAGGAGGCGAGCCTCAATGCGGCGCCACGGTGGGAAAACGATCGCGTTCGTTGTGAAACGGCGCGGGAACGACAGGCGAGCGACGCCTGACGGCGAGGGAAATCCGAATGACCTCTGCATTTGCCAGTAGCAACCAGTCGGCGAACTGCGCGATCAGCGTGGTCATTCCCACCTACAACCGCGCCCATTGCATCAGCTCTGCCGTTGAGAGCGTCCTGGCGCAGACCTTCCAGGATTTCGAGATCATCGTGGTCGATGACGGCTCCACCGACAACACCTCGGAGGTGATGGCGAAGTTCGGCCCGCGGGTGCAGTACACGGTGTGCCCGCACCGGGGCAAGAGCGCAACGCTGAACGCGGGCCTCGTGCTGGCTCGGGGTCGTTGGCTGGCGGTGCTGGATTCGGACGACGAATGGTTGCCGCGCAAGCTCGAGCATCAGATGGAGGCGTTGCGACGTTATCCCCACTGCGGGCTGTGCTTCACGGATGTGGTGCTCAAGGGGCGACCCAGCGGCGCCGCCAGCGTCTTTGAGGAGTCCGAAAAGCGGTTCCCGGAAAAGTACGGTTGCATCGACCGCCCGGTGGATTATGTCCTCCGGCCGCCGCACGACATTTTCATCCAGGCCAGCCTCATCCGTCGGGACCTGCTGGATCGCATCGGACAGTTCAACGAGCGTCTGGTGGCCGAGGACACGGACATCATCTTCCGCCTCGCGCTGGAAGCGAGCTTCGCCTATGTGAACGAACCGCTCGTGGTGGTGGATCGCACGCCCAACCGCTCGAGCATCATGGAATTGATCAAAGGATCACCGGAGGTGGACTTGAACTACCGGCAGGCGCTCTACGAAGGGTGGCTGAAGATGGAGCATCGCCTCGACCCAGGGACCCTGAAGCGGATTCGCTTCAAACTGGCCGGTGTCCACTCCGGCTGGGCCAACTGGCACATGGCGGGCGGGCGGTGGCGCGAGGCCCTCGCGGAGTTGAAGACCGCCAACGAGATCGACGCCAGTTGGAAGACCTCCCTCAAGATCTTTTGCCTCGGCATTTGCCCTCCGGTGGTGGCCCGAGTGGTGCGCTGGCGTGAGCACGCAGAACGGCTGCGCTGGTCCGGCGAACTCAAACGGCGTAAGGCGGGCGTGACCAGGTCGTGATGCCTTTTCGCAGCTTTGCCTCCGCTGACCCGGAGCGCGGGTGTCCTGTTACGTGGCCGGCCGGCGGCGAGTCTTCGGCCGCAAACGGAGTGAATCAAACCAGCCCATGAGAATTGCCGTCATCGGTCTCGGATACGTCGGGCTGCCCCTGGCGTTGCAGTTCGCGCGCTCGGGCGTCACGGTGGTGGGCCTCGACATCGATCCGGTCAAGGTCAAGGCGATCAACCAAGGGCGCAGCTACATCGGTCACCTGGATGGCGCTGCGGTGACCGAATCGGTGCGGGCCGGCCACCTGGAGGCGTCAATTGATTTTGCCCGGGTGCGCGAGGTCGAGGCGGTGATCATCTGCGTCCCCACGCCCCTCAACAAGAACCGCGAGCCCGACCTTTCCTTCATCCTGGCCACCGGCCGCTCCATTGCGCCCCATTTGCGACGCGGCGTGCTGGTGGTGCTGGAATCCACCACCTACCCGGGG
>DATLZF010000466.1:0-2351 GCA_035574135.1 Candidatus Methylomirabilota bacterium | reverse complement strand
GACTTCGTCGGCGCAGGCATGTGCGTCGAGCCTGTCAACAACTTGTTGCCTACCCGCAGCGGATGGTCCTCGTGGTTGTAGTAGTGAGCCGACTCGGCGCGCCAGTATTGGCGCGTTCGCGCCGCTTTGGCCGGGTCGAGTTCGATGTCGAAGGGATTCTCGTTGATATACTGCGGCGCGCCGTTAAACAGGGCGACTCGGTAGTTGCCGGCATAGGAGCCCACGTTCCCTCCGATGCGCCCGATATTCCCGGTTAGCGCCGCCAGCAGCAGTACGTCACGGTCTTTGTTGTCGTTGTTGAAAAATTGGTTGGGGCCCATCCCGACCGCAAACAGCGTCGTCCCCGGATTGGCCGCGATATGCCGGGCGAGCGACTCCACCGCCGCCGCCGGCGCCCAGGTCAATTCTTCGGTGGTCTTCGGATCGAAATGCGCGGCGTATTCTTTCACAAGGTCGAAAACCGGCCGGCAGCGCACTGTTCTGCCATCCGCCAGGCGGACTTCGACCGGACCCTCAAGCAGCGCCTCGCCGACCGTCGAGTTGCGGCCCACCATGTCGCGGGTGAGCTTTTTGGGGGCATTCGCGGCGCGGTTCCACCACACGTAGTCACCCCACTCCAGTCGAAGGCCCTCGGAGATCACCTGCCGGTCGTGCGTTCCCGCCGGCGGCTCGGCCTCTCCTTTGCCGAGCACGCGCGTAGACTTCAATGCCTCCGCGGCGCCGCCGAAAACATCCTGGGCGCGAAGATACTTGAGCGTATCCATGCGCACCAGCACCGGCATGTCGGTCCACTGCTTGACGTAGTTCAGGTCGTAAAGACGGTCGCGAAGGATCACGTTGGCCAGGCCCAGCGCCAGCGCCGGCGTCGTGCCGGGCCGCACCACGATCACCTCATCGCCTTTTGTAGCGGTCGCCGAATACTCGCAAGCGATCACGACCACGCGGGTGCCCTTCAGCCGGGCCTCGGTCAACCAGTGCGAATCGGGCATTTTGGTGGTGATCCAGTTCATGCCCCACACCACGACGGTCTTGGCGTACTCCACCGCCGACAGATCGAACTCGACAGTCTGCTGGCCGGTCACCATGGGATGTCCCGGCGGCAGGTCGGTGTGCCACGAATAGTTGTCGAAGCCGCGCCCCCCCAGCGCCTTGTCGGGTCCAACGCCGCGGATCTTGGCGTCCAGCAGCGCCATCGAGTTCGCCATTCTGTACAGACCAAAGACGCGGGTGATCCCCAACAGCGGCATGCCGCCCCGAAACTTCAGCGTCTGCACTCCGGCGCCTTGCATTGCCTGGATGGTCTCTTCGTCGTAGTGCTGGGCGCGCAAACGCCGTGCGCCCTCCTCGCCCGTGTACGTCTCGGCGATGTTTTTCAGCGCCGCTGCGACAATCGTTGCCGCCTCCTCGTGCGGGACGCGAAGCCATTGGTCACGGGCCCGGTTGAAGTACTTCTTCGGCGGCAGTCCGTCCTTTTCCCTCGGAAAGCCGTCCGTGTACCACTGTTTGAACCCGGCACGCACCATGCACTGGTTCACCCTCCGGTCCCCGTAAAAGCGGCGCGTCAAAGCCAGGCCCTTCTGGCACACACGCGGATCCCAGCGGTGGGTGGTGCGATTGCCGTTCAGGTCCGTGGCCTCGCCGTAGCGCATCGACGGGCCGATCCGTGTCACCACGCCCTGACGGACGTAGGCGTGAAGCAGACAGTTGTGGGTGTCGTTGGGTGCGCACAGGAACGTGTACTTGGAATCGTAGTGCCAGAGATCGCGATAAACGCGCTCCCAGCCGCGGTCCGGATACGTGGCCAGCGGGTTTGAGATGGCCTCCAATCCCCAGGCGTCGCGGATGGATGCCACCAGGCCGCCGAATCCGGCCGCCGAGACCATGGCCAGGAATTCCCGTCGCGGAACTGTGGCGAGTGGGCCGCGCGGCGAAGCCGTGTTTCCGCTGTTGGCGTTCTTCATTTCTTCTTATCTCCTTGCAGACTGCGGATAAATGTGACGATCGACTCGATCTCGCCGCGCGACAGCGTCCGACGCGCTACCGAGGGCTCCAGGAAGCCTTCCATGGCGGTGCCGCGGCGGCCGCGCGCGATGGTCTCGATCAAGAACTCGTCCGTGGCGGTCGCCAGCAGGACGGGGTTGTTCAAAGCGGGCCCTTCGCCACCCAGTCCTTCGGGCCCATGGCAGCCGGCGCAGGCGGCAGCAAACAGCCGGCTTCCGGTCGCAGTGTCGCCGGACGCCTTCGCGGCTGCTGTCCTTGCGGGCGCCGGAACGCCGCCGAGCCGGCGGAGATGCGCCACGACCTTGTCGATCTCGTCCGGACGCAAGCCCCCTTCCTTCTGGCCCCACGCC
>DATLZF010000465.1:0-4568 GCA_035574135.1 Candidatus Methylomirabilota bacterium | reverse complement strand
GGGAAGCAGTCATGGTGGCCGATTGAATTGCTGGAGCGCACGACGATCGCGCGCGGCCTCCCGCAGGCGCATCGCCAGTAGAGACTCGCGCCGGTCGATCGCCGGTCGGCGCGAAGACCGGAGGTTCAGACGCTTGCATGTGAACGGTAAAGACCATTTCAAAGAGCCGCGCCCCCGCCAACTGAAATCGAGAGACGCACGGGGGAGAATCGGGCACGGGGCCACAGGCGCCGGCCCCGGGACGCCCCCTGCCTGTGCTATCGCCGGAACCGGCTTCGATACGAGCGCGGCGCCAGGCCGACCTGCGCCCGAAAGGCGCGATTGAAATGGCTCTGATCGTAGAAGCCGCAGTCCAGGGCGATGTCGCCAATCGGATCTCCGGTTTCCTCCAACCGCCGACGCGCCATGAGCAGCCGCACTTTGAGCAGGTATTCGCCGGGACTCATGCGGAAGAGACGGTGAAACTCGCGCTGCAACTGGCTAACGGAGAGATGGGCCAGATCGGCCAGTTGCCTGACCTCGATCCGCTCGCCGTAATGTTGCAGCACGAACTCCATCGCCGGCGTCAACCGGCCGTACTGCGCGGGAGAAGGTCCCGTGTGATCGTAGGGGCGGAGCACGCCCGCGATGCCCAGGGCGCGGCCGCGATCGCTCAGCAGCGGGATTTTGGTGCTTAAATACCATCGGGGCATGCCGTCGTGTCCCATGACCAGCCACACCTGGTCGCGGAGCGGTTTGCGGGAGCGCATCACCCGACGGTCCTCCTCCACGTACTGGGCCGCCAAGGCGGGCGGATGGAAATCGAAATCCGTCCGGCCCAGCATTTCGGCCTCCTTCCGGCAGCCGTGCAGCAGCAGCATGGGGCCATTGGCCTTCACGAACCGGCCGGCCGTGTCCTTCACAAACAGATAGACGCGCGGCAACGCCTCGAAGAGTTCGAGCAACTGCCGCGGATCGGCCAGTTGGGCGAAAAACGCGGCCGATCCGGGCGAAGGGGAAACGGCCGGGGGCATGGCTGTTAATTACAAAAACTTGCGGCTCTGATCAAGGCGCGGATTGCCGCCGTTCGGGCAACATGGGGCCATGTTCGACTTTCTCGCGGAATCACCGGCCGATCGCGCCCGGCTTTGCGGGCGGGGCCACACCCGACGCGAGTTTCTCCAGATTGGCGCGCTATCGGCCCTCGGGCTTTCCCTGCCGCAGTATCTCTGGGCCAGAGAGCAGGGCGTCATCAAACCGGGCCATGACCACCGCTCCTGCATCATGATCTTCAACCTCGGCGGCCCCAGCCACATCGACCTCTGGGACATGAAGCCCGAGGCGCCATCCGAGATCCGCGGTCCGTTCAAACCCATCCGCACGAAGTCCGACGCCTTCGAGATCTCCGAACTCCTGCCCCGACACGCCAGGATCGCAGACAAGTTCTCGCTCGTCCGGTCCTGCCACCACGACGGGGCGGCGGTGCACGACGCCGGCTGGCAGATGATGCAGACCGGTCGGCGCTTCACCGGCGGCATCCAGACCCCGCACGCGGGCGCGGTCACATCCTACCTGATGGGTCGCAAAAGCGATCTGCCGGCGTTCGTGGTGCTGCCCCAACTCATGGGACGGGGCGGCGGCAACCTGCCCAACGGCCAGGCGGGTGGCTTCCTCGGCAAGGCGCACGATCCCTTCGCCCTCATGGCCGATCCCTCGCAGAAGAACTTCAAGGTGCCGGACCTGCTGCCACCGGACCAGATCGGTGCGCATCGCCTGGAACGCCGCCGGAAAATGCGCGAAGTGGTGGAGCAGGCAGTGGCGCAGTTCGAGGCCAGCGAGGATGCCCGCCTCCAGGACCAAAACTTCCAGGCCGCCTTCCGCATGATGACCAGCGAGCAGGCGCGGACGGCATTCGATCTGTCCCGGGAACCGGACGCCGTGCGCGAGCGCTACGGCATGAACCGCTTTGGTCAGTGCTGCCTGCTGGCGCGCCGGCTCGTCGAAAGCGGCGTCCGCTTCGTCACCATCAACACCTTCCTGACCGTCTTCGACGAGATCACCTGGGACATCCACGGCTCCAAGCCCTTCACTTCGATCGAAGGGATGAAGGACGTCGTCTGCCCGATGTACGATCAGGCTTACTCCGCGCTCATTGAGGATCTCGACCAGCGCGGCCTGCTGGGTGACACGCTGGTGGCCAGCCTCTCCGAGTTCGGCCGCACGCCCAAGGTGAACCCGGCGGGCGGGCGCGACCACTGGCCGCAGTGCTTCACGGCCTACTTCGCAGGAGGCGGCGTCAAAGGCGGCCGCGTTGTCGGCGCCAGCGATCCCATCGGCGCCTATCCCGCCGAGCGGCCGGTGAAACCGGGCGATGTGGTGGCGACCATCTTCCACAGCCTGGGGTTCGATCACACCGCCCACCTGCCCGGCCCGGGTGGCCGGCCGTTCGCCCTGACCGATCTCGGCACGGAGCCCATCCGGGAGTTGTTCAGTTGAACGGCCAGGCGCGAAGCGTCCCGAGGCAAAAGGCAATGGAACCAGCCATGCACCCGTTTGAATCGACCCCGGCTCTTCCGCAGAGACGGGGCTCTTTGAACGCGCCGACTCCGCCACGTGGAGCCGTAAGCGATTGGCAGATCAGTCCTTCTCGGCGCCCGCTTGAGCGTAGCCGCATCACCTCCCTTCGCGCCTGGGTGAGTCTGGCAGCGTCTGTCTTCGCTTCTGCCTGGCCCGTCGCTGCGGCCTCACCCGCCCCCTCGTTCCGCAACGATGTGCTCCCCATCCTCTCAAAGGCCAACTGTAACGGGGGCGGTTGTCATGGCGCCCTGGCCGGCAAGGGCGGCTTTCGCCTCTCGCTGTTTGGCTACGACCCCGCAGCCGACCACCTGAGCATCACTCGCGACGCCAACGGCCGGCGCATCGAACCCACTGCGCCGGCTCAGAGCCTTTTGCTGCTCAAGCCCACCGCCGCCGTGAAGCACAAGGGCGGCAAACGACTGGAGGTCGATTCGGAAGACTACCGCACCCTGGCGGCCTGGATCGCCCACGGAGCTCCCCCGCCCCGCGCTGAGGACCCGCAACTGGTACATCTTGAAATCAGCCCGGCGGAGAATCTCGTCCGACCCGGCGAATCTCGGTCGCTGATCGTTCGTGCCCGTTACAGCGATGGCCGCGAGCGCGACGTGACGCGCTGGGCCAGGTTCACCTCCACGGATGAAACCGTCGCCACCGTCGATGCCAACGGGCAGTTCAAGGTCCTCGGTTCCGGCGAGGGCGCCATCACCGCCTGGTTTGCCTCCCGCATTGTCATCGCCCGCGTCACGGCGCCGTTCTCGAACGCCCTGCCCGCTTCGGTCTTTTCCGACGCCCCGCGCGCCAACTTGATCGACGACCGCGTGCTGGAGCAACTGCGCCGGTTGAATCTGCGTCCGTCGCCGCCGGCGGATGACTTCACCTTTGCGCGCCGCGCCTTTCTCGACACCATCGGCCGCCTGCCAACACCGGAAGAGGTTCGCGCGTTTGCGACCGATCCGGCCCCGGACAAGCACGCCCGGCTGGCCGAGCGGCTGCTCGCGCGGCCCGAGTTCGTCGATTACTGGGCCTACAAGTGGTCCGACCTGCTGCTGGTCTCCGGGCACAAGCTGCGGCCCGCGGCGCTGAAGGCCTATTACACCTGGATTCGCGACCGCGTGGCGGACAACACGCCGTGGGATCAATTCGTCCGGCGCCTCGTGACGGCGCGCGGCTCGGCCACCGAGGAGGGGGCATCGAACTTCTATGCCGTCCACCAGGATCCCGAATCCATGGCGGAAAACGTCAGTCAGGCGTTTCTCTCCCTCTCGATCAACTGCGCCAAATGCCACAACCATCCGCTGGAGAAGTGGACCAACGACCAGTATTACCAGTTCGCCAATCTCTTCGCCCGCGTGCGCGCCAAGGGCTGGGGAGGCGACGCCCGCAGCGGCGACGGCCAACGCACGCTTTTCGTCGAGCCCGTCGGCGACCTCATTCAACCCCGCACCGGCAAACCGCAGCCGCCGGCGCCGCTTGACGCCCCGCCCCTGCCTGCGGACGATCCGCGCGACCGCCGCGAAGCGCTGGCCGACTGGCTCACCTCGCCCGACAACCCCTACTTCACCCGCGCCATCGTCAATCGTGTCTGGGCAAACTTCCTGGGCGTGGGGCTGGTGGAACCGGTGGACGACCTCCGCGTTTCCAATCCCCCCAGCAACGAAAAACTGCTGTCCGACCTGTCCGCGTTCCTCGTGCGGGAGCGCTACGATCTGAAGGCCCTCATGCGACTGATCCTGACGTCCCACACCTACCGCCGCTCGGGAGAGGTGTTGCCGGAGAACCGTGAAGACCGGCGTCATTATTCGCGGCATTACCCGCGGCGGCTGTCGGCGGAGGTGCTGCACGACGCCATCGCGGACGTGACCGGCGTGCAGGATGCGTTCAAGGAGATCGCCAACGTGGACGGCTCAACCGAAAAGACCGATTTCTACGCGGCGGGCACGCGGGCCCTGCAGCTTTACGATTCGGCGGTGAAGTCCTACTTCCTGAAAACCTTCGGGCGCAACCAGCGCGAG